>JACPIH010000033.1 GCA_016188155.1 Candidatus Woesearchaeota archaeon
TCCGGAGCATATGTCTTGGCAAGCAAGCCCAGGCCAACCAGAAACGCAATAAACGCATACCTTGAAGGCTACCTCAAGGATGAAAACATGCGCTTCAGGAGCCATGGGATAAAGTTCGAGTCAAAGCCTCCAAAGAAGGCAATCAGCAAAGAAAGCCTTGTAAAATGGGGCAATATCAGCAAAAAGCTTGGAAAGTTTCACTTCACAGCCGAAGCAGGAGACCTGCCGAAAAAGCACGTCATTGGAGTGCTGGGCGAAAATGGGCTTGGCAAGACGAGCTTTGTGAAACTGCTTGCTGGGGAAATAAAGCCCGACACCGGCAGCATACACGTCGGGATGCGCCCGATGGTACATTCCGCTAATGGCGGAATTGTAAGCGCAAACATCAGGATTTCCTACAAGCCGCAATACATACACTCAGGCGAATTCGGCGACAAGCAGGTAACTGATATACTTGCAAAAGCCCAAAATGATTCCCAGCTGATGGCTAGATTGGAAATTGAGCCGCTCCTGCTGAAAAAAGTTGCCGAGCTTTCAGGAGGGGAGCTGCAGCGCGTAATGATTGCCCGCTGCCTTGGTGAGGAAGCAGACCTGTACCTTCTTGATGAGCCAGCAGCATACCTTGACGCAGAGCAAAGGATAGTTGTCTCAAAGCTGCTCAGGGAAAGGATGGACCTGCACGGAAAAACAGCCCTTGTCGTTGACCATGACCTTTTGCTTATTGACTATGTTTCAGACATGCTTATGGTGTTTCAGGGAGAGCCAGCGATAAAAGGGGAAGCAAAAGGGCCTTTTTCAATGGAGGACGGAATGAACAGCTTCCTCCGCAGCCTTAACATCACGCTGAGGCGTGATAAGGACTCAAACAGGCCGAGGATTAATTCACCGGAATCAAGGCTGGACAGGGAGCAGAAAGCGGAGGGAAAGTACTATTATTCGTGACAAAAACTTTATATCTGATCGCTGTTCCCGCTGCCAGAACATGCAAAGCCTGACACCAGAGCAAGAAAGAAATGATGGCTTAATAGCGAAAGGAAATGAGCTATACGGGCGGTCATTTAGCCAAATACACCTTGCTTTTTCAGCATTACAGCCCTTCATGACAGATGTTGCCGGATGTCTTGAAGCGTTAGTAAACCAACAGCGATGGAATAGAACGCATCAAAAAGAGAAAATTGAGCAAGTTGGTTATACTTTGGCAGATATCCTTGCTAAAGAAGCCTTGTGGGCGCAGCACCAAGCCAACAAGCATCGCGCGATTCGAATAGGTCCAGAAGCAATAGGAGACCTTGTACGAGATGCTTTTACAAACCACGGGTTTGCAAAACACCCAATGGATCGTCCAAGTCACTATTCGGAGCGGTGGCACTCGGGCATGTCAAGCATGCAGGGAAGCCAATCCGGAAATGGGCCATACACGGGCCAAACAGAACAACCAGGTTCTAATCCCGGCTATAGCCGCCGTAGCATTCCTCATCCTGATAGACCAAGCTAGATGTTGAACTAACCCTCAACTAATTTTTACCAGCTTCAGCCCCTTAATCCTTGAGAAATCCTTTACGTTGAGGGTTGCGAGCGAGCAGCCGTTAACCATTGCAGTTGCCGCTATGAAAATATCTCTTAATTCAATTGGCGTTCCCTGAGAGTTCAGCTCTTTTCTGATTTCAGCAGACTTCCGGGCAGCAGCCTCATCAAGCATGAGAAGGTTGACCCGTTTTATCAGTTCCTCGACCGCTTCCAGATTGGTGCGCCTCAACAAAAGCTCAAACAGGCCGACGGAAGACAAAAAAATTTCCTTATCTGAAATCTGCTCAATAACGTGAATTGCGCGTTGCCTCTTCTTTATTAGTTCAATGCAGACAGAAGTATCTAAAGCAACTCTTTTTTCAATTCCCTGTTCAATCGCCTGTCCCACTTTTCCCACATCTTTTTAGACCGCTTCATGACTTCGTCATATTCCGTGTCCCCTTCCAGTATTCCTGCGACCTCTTTTAGCCCCTCACCTGTCTTCCTTTTTGGTCTTGCCTCCAGTGCCTCGGCTATCACTTCGCTAAAGCTCTTGTTCGAGCCTTTCATCTCTTTCAATTCCTCATAAACCTTGTCAGCTATCATGATTGTCCTCGCCATGGTATGAATATACATATGAATATCTATATAAAGCTTACGCTCTTGCAGACAGAAGCTGCCTCACTTTCTTCCGCGAAGCGTAATAACCAGACAATCCAAACAGAACAATGCTTGCTGAAAGCAGAATTCCAACAAAGGCATTCGCTGACAAAACAGAGCCTTTAACAACGCTCAGCTTCACAGCAACGGCAGCGCCTAACGCTACGCTAACTCTTCCATTCTCATGGCTGTTAACGCTCATTATAATCTCACTCTCTGAAGTGCCCGCTTTTTTGCCAAAGGCGGTTACCGTTACAGCTACTGTCCCTCCTTCAGGCAGTGTACCGCTTGACGGAGAAACCAGCACCACTTCGGGGCTGCTGCTTTCGGCATTGAACTCTGATTCCTTCCCCGTATTATAGAGTGTGAGCTGCCTTGATGACTCTGAGCCCTCTTCAACAGTGAAATCCAGCGTTGACGGAGAAACGCCAAAGCCTGCAGCAGCAGAGGATTTTGTGTTACCAGCAAAAATAATCGTTGCAGCGGACAAAAAGCAAAACCAATAAATAAGGCAAGAAGCCTTCATTAGGAATTCACCGCGACCAGCGATATTACCCCCGAATAATTGCCTGGCACAGTTGCCAGTGGCAGCTTGAGCTTAATGCTTAATCCTCTCATAAATCCCGGATTAAGGTTAATGTCCTTCCTTGCTTTTGTATTTGTCATATTCCCGCCAAATGCCGCATCATTGTAGTTGCCATTGAATGTGTACTGGAGCCTCGAAGCTTCTACGGTACTGCTTTCAGCAGTGAAGTTTGTTGACCACACGTCAAAGTCCAACTGGACGTTGCCGGAATTGAGAAGGGTTATGTTTGTTGCCGTTGAGGTAGAGTTATCGCCAACAACTTCATAAGTTGAGCCTGGCGAGGCGTAGAAAACAATAGAACTCGCATCCACATCAACTGCTGTTAGCGTCAGGTACTCGAACTGGGAAGAGGAATTGGCTGTAAACCCTGCAGTGTCAGTTGCCGCTACAGTTATGCTGTAGTTGCCTGCCGGGAAGCTGCTGGAAAGGTTAAAGGCCGCCGAATATACTGCTGCTGTTGAGTTGATTTCGCTTTTCTTCGACATTGCAATTGCCGATGAGTTAAAGCCCAAAACTACCGAAGCTATGTCGGCAACGCCGTTGTCATCAGCAACGACAGCTTCTACACTCACTGTCTTATTTTTCTGGGGAACAGGGCTTACCTGGCTTCCCGGCAGGAAGCTGTCGTCATCGGTCAAAATGCTTAATGTGCTTATAACAGGGCCAGAGCCGGAAACAACAATTATTATCTGGATTTCCGCATTGGTATTTGCCACAGCAGAAGCTGAAGAACTGCTGTTCCGGAAGTTTGGCGTTGCCTCAACAAAATCATTGGAATTGTTGTTCGTGTCAATGTAGCTGCCGTTTACAACCCTTCTCACCAGCGAGTTTCCGCTGCTGCTTCCGCCGTGAGGAACGCCCTCAAACAAGCCCGCTGCTATACCCGCAGGGCTGCCCCATCCTACAACATCAACAATTACGCTGCTGGAGTCTTTCAACGCCACACCCGCATCCGTGTTGGCTAAGGTTACTGCTTCTTCAAAGTCAGCATTAGACCAGCTGCTGTTGTCTTTTGCATTGGACCAGTTTAAATCTGCAATTAGGTAGTAACAGCCGCTGCAAATTATAGCTCCATTAGGAATAGTGGCATCTGTTGGAGAGGTTTCCGTAGCCAGAACCCAGCCACTTACGTTCACAGAAGAAGCTGCCGGGTTGTAAAGCTCAACGGCCTCCCCACCAGACTCTGAACCCAAAGGGTCATAAAGGACCTGCGTTATAATCACGTTAGCTGTCTCGTTTGCAGCTGCGGCCACTGCCGCGTCAGCACCGAGCACAACAGCGAGTACAGCCGCAACTGCAATGAACATGAACGACAACAACGACTTTTGCAACATTATCAATCACCTCAACAACAATTACTTATTTAGAAAAATACTGTTGCAATTGGAATTAAAATGCCTTTCTGCCGATTTGCCGTCGGAATTCCGAAAGTTTAGCAAACTTTTCGGCGGCCTATGGAAATCTAACGGAAAAACGCGATTTTTTTGAAAGAAAAACGGTAAAGTCGCAAATAATTTGTGCCTTATTTATCGCTTTATTTACGCCTTCCCCTTGCTCTCGCCAAGCTTTATTCCCGCCGCCATGAGATGAGCCACTCTTATCGGCTCTGGAATGTGGCTTCTTGTGCAGGAGATTTTCATAAGCTCTTTTGCCTTTTCCAGGCTGCAGCCCGCAAGCTGGACGTGAACCTTCCCTGCCTTGTGGATTGTGCCTGCCTTCTCTATCAGTTTCACCTTGTCCCTCATGCCAATCCTTTCCAAAGTGGCTTTTATCTTTTCAACTTCCGGGTAGTCGCGCATCACCACAACTATGGGGATTTTTGTTTTTTCATGCAGCTGCCGGATATCTATAACATTAAAGCCGCCAACTGCTATGCCGTTGAGCATTATGGCCCTCAGTTGGGTGTAGAATTTGCTCTTCTTTACCATTCTTATAATTCTGGCTGTTGCATTGCTGCCGTCCACTGCTGCTGTGGTGGTCATAACGCCGTCCAGGCTGCTGCCGCCGCGAAAGAAAGTCCCGATTACCAAAACCTTTTTGTCCCTGAACTTGTCAAAGGGGCTGTCGTCAATGCCCAGTATGCGGGCTTCTTTCTTTACCATACTGTTAATCACTTCTTAAGCGCTTTGGCGTGGTGCAGCGACTTTCTGAAGTCTTCAAGCGTGGCATTGCTCTCTACACCCTTCTCCTTCATTAGCTCAAGAAATTCTCCAACATACGCATCTGCAAAGTTAGCAGCTCCTTCGAGAGTAAGCCTGCCTCTTAAATAAAGCTCAATGGCTTTCTCTTTCCTGTCCTCCTCAATTCCTTTCTGCACAAGGTTCCTGAAAGCTGTGGACTTGTCTATGTTAAGCACTTTGCTAACTTTTTCTACGTATTCAAGCATGCTTGTTTCCAACCTTGCAGTTACTGAAACCATTTTGCTCATTTTCCTCCACTCTCCAGCGTTTTCAACGCTTCGTTTACAAGCTCATCTTTGTATCTTCCGTAAACTCTCAGCTTTTCAGCCATTTCTTTCGCGGCTATTCCTGTTATGATGCCTACGTCTTTTGCAGCAACCACCAAGGTCAATGCTGTGACAAAGGGCAGCCCGTAAATGTTGCAAATGTTCATAGCTTTACGGTCGTCAACGCCTGCAATGGCGCCTTTCGTTTCAAGGCAAAGCGCTATTGTCTCGCTTTCACCCTTTGCCGTGCCAAACTTGGCCATAAGTTCCTTAACTTTTTCTACTTTCTTTGGTTGTTCTTTGCCTATTAAGCCCTTGGTAAATGCCGCTTCCAAAGCGTAAGCGTCTGGTATGCCCTTAACCTTCCCCTTCTCAACGGCTTCATGATAAACGTGTCGGGTAACCCTTACAGTATACGTCCGGGCTATTCTTTCAAGCAACCCTATCTTTTGCAGCAGTATAAGCGTTGACGCGTCGCACACCAAGAGCATTATAACATTGCATACTTTGTCATATATAAAGCTTTCTGCTTTTTTTCGCAAGATTTTTAAACAGCAAAAACATTTTTTCATCCCGAAAGTGAAAAAGAGGAGGTTTACTGAACTAAGCAGGGGTATTTGCTTTGCTGCGGTAGTTGTAGCTGTGCTGCTTCTGATGCAGGCATGTAAGAGCAGTGAAGGGCAAAACAAGGCGGCAGTTTCAACAGTCGTTAGCCAGGAAAATCAGCAGGCACGGGGGCAGCAAGCTCCGGAGCAGCAGCCAGGACGCGCCCTGCCTGCCAATTTTCAATCAATGCTTGCTGAAGCCAAACCGCTTTGTGAGCAATACAAGACAGCAACTTATGCGGTGAAATGTGAAGATGTACTCGGCAAGGTACTGCTTTACAGCCCAGGAACAGTTGAAAGGATTTATGTTGGGACAGAAAATGTGCCTGTTGAAGCCAAAGGCCTCGTCAAGAAGGATATGTGGCTGTTCGAAATAAGGCTACAAACACCATATGTTGACTCTTCTGGCAAACAAATAAACAGGGTGAGGGTAGGAGTCGGGCTTAACGAGGATGTGGGAATTGTAAGGATGCCCCTGCAATGATGAAAACAAAATTTAATTTTATGAGGTTGACCATCATGCTGTCTGTAATGATAGCTGCAGCGGCAATATACCTTCCAAGCCCTGCCTCTGCAGTGTATGCTTGCTCGTATTCATATTCGTGCTCCGATGGCTCATCAGGAAGCGGTAGCGACTGCTACGCTGTTAATTGGCTGCCATATGCGGATGATGACTGTTCTTACGACGGCAGCTGCAGTTCCTGCTTTGATAGTTGCTCTGGCGGCTCATGCTGCGCAACGGATTGCTACTGCAATTTATTTAATGATTGTTGTCCTGGCTCTACCGGAAGTTACAACTACTGCCCAGGAGACCAATGCGGGCAAGATGATGGCTGTGGTGGCACGTGCTCCGATGCTGATATCAACACCTGCGGAAAGTGCGGTAATCCGGCGTCAGTTGATGGCGGTTGGAGTGCTAGCTGGAGTGCTTGTAGTAGTTGTACCCAGTATAAGTACTGCGATAATCCTTCTCCTGTTTGCGACGGTGCTGACTGTGATGATGACAACATTCTTTCGCAGAGCTGTGGGTTAGTTAACGGCGGTTGGAGTGCTTGGGGTGCTTGTAGTTCCAGCTGTACCGCCACCGAGACCCAGAGCAGGACTTGCACCAATCCTTCTCCGGCTTGCGGCGGTGCTGACTGCTCCCTTCTCGACGGCGGCAACCCTTCGCAGGTCTGCAATTCGTGTACCCCCGGGCTTAACTGCGCCTTCGCTGAATTTTGTGATTGCAATGATGATTGCGCCTCTGGAGCGTGCGGCGCTACAGATGAATGCGTGTCGTGCGCTTACGGCCCGCCAGACGAGAATCCCCACACAGGATGCGACCCAAACCTCAACTGCGCTGACCTCTACCAGCGCCCGGACTGCGCTGCAGAATGTGCGAGCGGCATAATGTCGGGCGGTTGGTGTATGTCGTGCAGCGGCCAGACCACCAGCTGCAATGCTGAGCTTAGCTGTTCAGATACGACCGCTTGCGATTGCAAGGACGAGTGCTCAGGCGCCTATTGCGGCGGAACCTCGTCTGGCACGTACACGTGCAGAAGCAGCTGCGTGTCTAACGGGAACTATGCTCCAAGCTCTGCAAACTGCTGCTCAGGTCATATTCTCATCGACAGATGTGTTGAATGCTTAGTGAGCTCAGATTGCAGCTCTGGTTACTATTGTAGCAGCAATGCCTGTGTTCAGAAGTCGTGCGAGAGCAATCCTGTAGAGAATCCTTGCGATACTGACATTCCTAACGGCGCCTTAAGGTGTGATGAAGGCCAAACTGCTGATTGCGATGCCGAGTGCCGCAAAGACTCCAGCTGGCCTTGGGGCCTGCATTACGACTCAGGCACTGGCACGTGCGAGGAGTGCGTTTCAGACTCTGACTGCCCTGACAAGTGCGGCTACAGCGGCACAGATGCGCGTGGCAAAAGCCTCTACGGCACTACATGGGACTATTACTGCGACGGTAGCAAGGACTGCTCATGGACAGTGAACAAGGGAGAAGAAGGATATTACTGCGATGATACCAACAGTGATTGGTGGTATGATCCGGCTGGTGGTGATTATACTCAGTCTTGTTGCACAAGTATGGGCTATGACACTGCCACAACTCATTATGAGCAGGGCAGGTGCATTGATTACGACAGTAACCCGTCTACAGGCATTCCGAAAGGGCCTACACTTGCAGGCGATGGTTATGACTGCATAGACACAATACCGCACGCAAACGCCTTTTACGCTGTGAACCAGTTTGGCCAGAAGCATTCGACCTTTATGGCAACAGGTAAGGCTTACAATTACTGGGTGCAGGTTTGGGACGACAATGGCGACTTAAACAACGCCCTTGCCGGAGTCTGGGTTGGCGTTCAGGACATGTCAGGCAACTGGGTGGTTGACGGCACGCCTGACAGCAGGAAGATGACCATTGCCAACGGCCAATGTACCTGCACCACAACATGGAATGGTAAGTGCAGGGTTATGCAGTGCCTCAGCACCTTCGCTGACACGCCGTCAGGATGGCCGTCTCAGGTTAAGATTGTTGGCTACTCCTGGGGTAGTTAAGCAGGAGCAAATAACAGCAAGCCACCGCAGCGGCAGAGGATGTTAGGAGATTAGGAGGTTTTTCGTATGGAACAAGCTGGCATAAAAAAATTGTTCGTGCTCGTCGCTTTTGTAATAGTGGGTGTTAGTGTTCTTTATCTTTTCACGTTGTTTGGAGGAAAGGAAAAGCCTGCTGACGAAACCGAGCAGGTGCAGATAGTGCAGGTTTCAGAGGCAGAGGCACAACCACCAGTCCAGCAAGCCCAGGCAGTTAACGAGTTTGACGAGTTTGCCAAGTTTTATCCGCCAGATGAAGTGCTTGCCAGCCTTTGCAGCCAGTACTCAAACCTTCCGGTTGACGTTGTGCCTTGCAGGAATGCTTACGATTTCGTTATTAAAAACTACAAGGCAAGCATAGTCTCATTTAGCCTCCTCCTGCAAGCCAGCAATGGCAGGCTGCAGCCTTTAGCGGCAGGCCAGCCAGCAACTGCAGCCGCAGGCACTCCCCAAGGCGCTCGCCTGGTGTGGTATGCTGTTCTGGAAGAAAAGCCGGCCTTTTCCGCTCTAGGCTCAAACGAAACATTCGCAAGAAAAGCAGTCATTATTGACGCGAAAAACCTGTCTGTCGTAAAAGAAACTTCATAAAGATTTTGATTGCGGTTTCTGTTTAAGCAGTACTTACGGCTTCAATTTCTTCTTTTAGTGCATCTAAGTCATATTTTAGCGGAACTTTCCTTTCTTTCAGCAGGTCTATGAAGCGCCACATAGAAACTCCTGCTGTTTCTGCTGCTTTGCCAAGCGAAAGCTTGCCTTCAGCGTAGTCCCTTACTGCCGTGTTTTCCCTATATTCCGTTATTCCTATTGCCAGTAGTTCCCTAATTGCTGTTGACCTGTCCTCAAGCCTTTCCTTGGCCATTTTTTCTGCTTCTTCCAAAATCTTTTTTGGAAGTGTCAAACTGACCCTTTGCTGTTTCATCTTTTATCACCCTTCAACCTTTGTCCTGCTTGTAAAAATTCCGTGATAATTTCGGCTGAAATCCACGCGTTTTTGGAAAACTCTTTCAGGGAAGACTCATAGTCTCTTAGCCGAATAAGCCCTTTCTTAAGGGCTTCGTACAGCAACCCTAAGGTAGTTCTGCACTTTATTCCGTGCTCCTTCGCTATTCTCATTGAATCCAAGTCGTCTGTGAGTAGGGTCTTTTGTCTTTCCTGTTCGCACAAGGCTATTGCTTCAGCTTCACCTTTTCCTATAACGGCTTTAAGGCTTTCTGCTTTTGCCGTGTGAGTTTTGTCGAGTTCCTTTACAGCTATTGACTCGCCTATTTGCTTTTCTATAAGGAAAGCATCGCTGTAGCGTTCCTCCTTGCCCTTAACAACAACCTCATCGTAAACCGCTTTCGGTATTAAGATCTTGCCGTATAGGCTGTTTACGATGCTTAACCTGTTTATCTTCGCAAGCAAAATCAACGAAGAGCTATCACAAATAATCATTCGTAATCACTTAGCTTAAATAAGCAATCTTTTAACATCACTTAGATTATTTAAATGTTTTGTTTTTCTGCTCTTTGTTTTGTCACTTCTTCCTAGCCTGTTGAGAAGCCGTCAGAGACTTTTTGTGAACTCAACAAAGACGTTGCCCTCAATGTCCGTTATGGACATGGCAGTATTCAGCTTCATCATCTTTACCTCCTTTTTGGTGTCAAAGTCAAGCGTCTTCTCAAAAGCAAACATGTCAAAGCCGTGCCTGTCCTTGACCAGCCTGGCAAGAATCTTCAGCTTGTACATAAGGGCGTAAAAGGTGCTGTGAGGTATCACTTTTACTACCTCCCTAAGCGAGATGACCGCGCTCTTGCTGAACATCTGGAGCAGCACAAAAAGCTGCGCGCTCCTCTTCTTGTCAATCGGCAGTATTATGGTGCAGGTGTTCATTTTTGTTGTCTTTCCCTTTTATTGTTGTCTTTTTATAGTGGCTACAATAATGATGGTTTTTGGTTTGGGATTTAAGACTATGGCTTAAATATTATATATGATTATATAAAAAGTAACTCTGGAATGGTGGTGACATTTTTGGCATACCTTTGGACTGACCATGCAGCTTATGATTGTGATTGGGCTTAAAGTGCCTTTCGGTAGAAAAGGCGCAGGAATTCCGGCACTTGCGTAAGAACTGCGGCTTCTCTGAGAAATCTTTCAAAAAAGAGGCTGTTTTCCGGAAGATTTTCGGAAAGTTGGAAAATCTTTGGCCGCCTATTTCCTGCCGGGCTGCTTCATCAAAGCGCCTGCCAGCTGCCTGGCAAATCCGTCTGCCTTGCCGTAAACCAGAGCTGTTCCTTTATCTCGGTCAAGCTGCACTATTGCCCTGAGGCTGCTTGGCTGCCTAACACCCATGCCGTCAATGTGCAAATCAAAGCTTATAGGAAGCTCTGTTGTCTTTTCGTAACGCGCAAACTCTGACGAATAAGCATTTCCCAACCGCTTGGAAATTGTTTTCACAAAGCCGTTTTTCTCGAGTATTCGCACAAATCCTCCTAAATCACTTCGTTTCAAGACGATGTCGGCATCTACGGAGAACCTGTGCTTGTACGCGGAAACAGCATACCCTCCTACAATAACAAATTCTAGCCCTGCCGCCACAAACTGCTGCAGAACCTCGAAAATCTGGTTTTCCCTTTCAATGAACCTGCCAAACATCAGTTAACACCTGCTTCCCTGTAGTGAACGTTCAACTTTTTTCTGTACATTTCCCGTATCATTTCCAATGCAGGCTGAAAGTTATAGAAATGCTTCTTCATGAAGGCAATTGTAGCTTCCAACGGATCCACAGGGATGTTTTCGCACCTTTCTGCCTTGAACTCGCGGACAAACTCCGGCCTGAAAAAAACTCCAGCACCAGCATTCACGCGCAAGCCTAACTTGTTGGTGTAAAAGTCAAAGATTTCCCTATCCTGCTCCTTTATCTTGACAAATACCGGATAGTAGTCCTTGCTTCTGCCAATCTGATAGCCTCCCTTTGTCCACACAAAGACGGCATCAGTCTTGGTAAAGCAATAAGTTACGCCAGTCAAAGGCAACACAGAATAATAGAAAGAGGCGTCATTGCCAAAGACTTCCATTATGTAAGCCAAAGTCCGCTTGTACACGGCGCTGTTCTTGTTAAGTGTCAATCTCATGCGGCTTGCCTGAAAAACACCTGCCCTGGCTAGCTCCTTTACCCACTTATAAGTCCAGCCGAAAGAGATGCCCGTGCGCTTAGCAATGGCATTAATAGAGTCAACATCCCTTGCGGCAATAAGTATCTTCATAACATGCGGATTCACAATCTGCAGATTCATGTTATCATCCTAATGATAACTTATATATAAATCTTGTGGTGTTACAAGAAATTTCACCCCTCTTCAATAACGACAAAATGGAAAGATTTATATAGGCGTTTTCCAAAGTTAGCTGCTCATGGCTGATTTGGATGGTGCGGTGGAAAGGGCATGGGAAGGCAGCCCTTTGGCAAAGCTATGGGTAGCCAGGCGTGGGTTTAGGAACGAAGAAGGACTGCCTTTGGCTGTTTTGGAAGTAGGCCCTGCTCTGGAAATGCTGAGCCCTGCAGAGCTGGGTGGGTACAGCGCTTCGGTTAATAGTGAAGAACACAAGAAACCACAGCCTCAAGCTATCATAGCAGATAATCGCAGAAGCGGCTTATTTGCCAGAGTGAGGGATTATGCTGCCAGTGCAGCTGCAGCTGTTTTGGATAAAATTTCCGATAGAATTCCCAATAGTTTAAGGCCGTATCTGGCCGTTGTGCCAGTTACTATGCTGGCTGCGGCGTGTACGTTTGGCACTCCAACTCCTCAGCCTACAAGCATTCCAACCAATACTCCAACCGCTGTTCCAACAGCCAGCCCTTATCCCATCGCGACGGCAACTGCTGCAGCAACACCAACACCTACTCCGTTGTGGACGCCAACCCCTCAGAAGCTATTGACGCCCACGCCTACCCCGACTCTTTGGGTTCCGCCTACTGCTACCTTTACTCCAACGCGAACCCCTACGGCTACTCCTACGGCAACTGCAACTTTTACTCCTACTTCATCCCCTACTCCAACGCATACTCCCAGGCCTAATCCTGCAGTTGTTTATGCGACAAGCCAAGGCCTTAGCCAAAATATCGTTGCCGGACTGGCAAGGTTCGGCTTGGACTTTTTATTGGACAGCACTGAAAAAGCGTTCATCGACGCTGTAGCTGCCAACCCGTTGGAAGTTCAGGTTGCAATGGTTACTTCACCTTACCTGGCTAACGGCAAACTTCCATTAACTGATTTGGTTGCTGCTGCAACTACGATGCAAAAATACAATCCTAAACTGAAGGAAGCTGTTTGGGCGATGCCTGACAAGGCAATACAACTTCCAAGCGGTAGCAGCTTTAACCCAATCACAGTTTTGGAAAGGTTTATTCAGAAAGATGCCAAAACAATCAAGGTGCTCGACTACACCCAAAGCAGGATTTTTGACAATGCCGAGTTTTGGAAAGCCTTCAACCAGGACGAATTCGTTGAGGGCAAGTATCCTAGCGGTTTTGTGTACAGGCAGACTTGGGTTAGGCGGGATGCCAGCAAGTGGCCTGTGAAGAACTGGCAGACAATGATTACAATGATGCAGAAGTATGACCCTTCCAACTACAAAGAGGACGACCTCGACAAAATCCTTGACGAGCTTGGAGTTTATCCTGGGCAATGCTTTTACTGCGATGGTAAAACTTGGGACTTGCTTGAGGTAACTGGCAAAGGCGATAAGGGCAACAACGGCTACACTGCTTACTTTAACATGGTTGGCTCTGAAGGCAACATAGTCAGGGAGTGGCTCAAAGCCATCACGCATCACGTTTGGGCTGATGGTGAAGGGTTACTGGTAAGGCCTTTCAGAGCTAATAATGCTGAGCAGCTGAGGATGATGTACAGCAGAGACCCTATGGAAAATAGTTGTGGTTCATCAATCGCTTATGGTTGTGCAAATGTTAGTTTTATGAACGCAACTGTTAGAGATGGCACATTTTTAAGCCCCTTTATTATTTCTTCCGAAATAATTAGCGATGCCTCATATCAGTCAACAAACGGTGCTACACCTGAACAAGTCGCTCTTGAAAGGCTTTTTGATTGGGGTAGGCGAAACCTTTCACATATGGTTGCTCAAAGTCAAGAGATTGGTCCTGCCAATACTATGAACCGTATTTATAGTCCGATTTTTCCTCAAAATCCTATTGCCCCGCCTGCTTGGACAGTTCCAATAGTCCGGCAAGGTGGAAGCCCTACTACAGCAACCTTTTTTACGGCTCTATTAAGGTCATTGGGTATTCCAGCACAGGGTATGGTGTTCAGTCCTAACGTTGGTAAACGTGCTGGCCTTGTGGATGTTAACAACATTACAATATATTATGATGGAAATGATTTCTTTGATTTTAGGTTAAAAGCCATTCCTATTTGTAATTTTTTGAATACGTCTTGGGGACCTGTAGAAAATGATGCTAACTCTGTGTATGGTTCAACGCAATTTTGTAACTAATGTTTTTCAAAAGTTATTTATATGGGTTGAATTAAGACTTATTGCTGGTTTATTTAACTACTAGGAAAAAGAGGGTCAGGCAGGAATGAGAAAGTTGCTTTTGCTGTTGGTTGTGCTGTTAGTCTCAGGTTCTTTACTGTTGCTCCTTCCTGAAGCTTCTGTTGCCCAGGGGTGGGAACCTTCTGGGACTATTGGCGTTGGTCCGAAAATATGTGACTTTGACAGTGAATGCGGTACTGGTAATGAGTGTTATGCCTTCGATTGCCGATCTTGCTCAGGAAGCTGCCTCCCTTGCGGGACGTGGCAGGGAGGAGGAGGGTGCGGCTGCGTTAACGCTTTTGAAGACGCGCAAGATGGCTGCTCTGCTGGGTGGTGGTGCGAGTCAGGAACATGCGTAAACTGCCGTAGCCCTGGAGGCGCGTGCGATAAAGCATGCTGTGACCTTTGCGATGCCAGCACCTCTGTGTGCGTTCAGTGCGATGCTAATAATGTGCAAACTAACCCGCCAGTTGCCCAAGGAGGGGGAAAATGCGAGGAAAGCTGCGGGGCAAGTTCGCAATGTGATGAGCTAGCAGTAGGAACTTTTGTTGCCTCAGGAATATGCAACCTCACGTGCCAGTACGTTGACGGCGACCCTTCTCCACCAGCAAACTGTGAAGCCGCGGTTGGGCCAGGTCACTGGAACCTTGGAGGCGAAGTAGCTGCAACAACGTGCTGCGGTGATGATGCTGGAGAGAACACGCGCTCCCGTGAAACAGGCTGCACAATATTACCCTCGTGTGCCCTCAACGATTATCCCGAATTTTCTAATGACCCCGCTGATGATGCCTGCTGCAACAATCCTAATGATGCGGTTTTTAACAGTGCATGTTTTACGGATGATAATGGTGGAGGAGGGCCTTATTTGTACAGTGGTGGTGCTGTGTCTGTGGCAGTTGGCGCTCCGAACACCATTGCTGAGAATGGGAAATGGTATGACTGTGATAATAGCCTGGGTGCTTGTACTGAGTCGAAAAGCACTGGAAGGTGTGGTTTAACGTGGGTTGCTGGCGGCGAAGCTGCGGCGTTTGGCGAGTATGCCACAGGCACTTCTACTGAGTGCTGCGGCGATGATGCTGGAGAGAACTCGCGCTCCCGTGAAACAGGCTGCACAATACCAGGATGTGCTCCCAACGGTTATCCTGAGTTTAGTCCTAGCGCTGGTGATGCTGTTTGCTGCAACAATCCTAATGATGCGGTTTTTAACAGTGCATGTTTTACGGATGATAATGGTGGAGGAGGGCCTTATTTGTTGTGGCTGCTGGGGCTGTTGTTCCAAACACCATTGCTGAGAATGGGAAATGGTATGACTGTGATAACAGCAAAGGTGCTTGTGATGAGCCGAAAGTCAACGGAAGGTGTGGTTTAACGTGGGTTGCTGGCGGCGAAGCTGCGGCGTTTGGCGAGTATGACACAGGCACTTCAACCGAGTGCTGCGGCGACGACTCAAATGAGAAGTACCGCTCAACAGCAAAAGGGGGTACTACTTATTCTGCGTGCTGCAACTTGGCAACTGACTGTGTTGATGTTGGTAACGCCTGTGTTCCTACTGGCACGCAGAGTGGCGGCTTTATATGTACAAGTGGCCAGTGGTTTGATGGAGACCTTTCCTCTACAGACTGCACAAATGCTGTAGGCGCAGGAAACTGGAACCTTGGCACTGGAAGCGAGGTTGCCGAAACGACGTGCTGCGGTGATGACCTTGGAGAGTACAACAGGTTCAGGGACTGCAAACCTGGCTCATGCGTTAGCGTCCCAAGCGATAAGAAGTGCTGCAACGCAGACAAAGACTGTGTATATAGTGGCGAGTGTTTCTACGACGTTGACACTGCCATTAGCCTAGTTCAGGCAGAAAACACTGCTTTCTGCACAAGCAAGAAACAGGAGGAGCCATGCACTAAGGGAGAGGCTAAGGTAAAATGCGAGTGGACAGGCAGTAATTGTGTTGCGACTGCAACGAGAGCAGCTGTGCAGTTCAGCCAGAAAACTGGCGGCAGCTATAAAGCCTATGCCGATGTCAACAATGATGGCTCTGACGAGGTGTGCGTTGCTTCAAGCCCAGGCCAGTGGGAAGGCTCTACGTTTGGCTCAGTGAGCGGCATTGTTAGGAACATTACAGACCCTGCCCAGGGAGCACTGGTTAGGGTGCTAGGCACTGCTTCCCAAGCAACGACTGCTGCTGATGGAAGCTACACTATAACCAACGTTCTTACAGGCTATCATGACATTGTTGCTTCAAAGAGCGAGTACGAAGCAAGCACTGCTTATGGAGTTTTTGTTCCTGATGGGGCGACTGTCACGGTTGACTTTACTTTGGTGAGGGCTTTGGGTGGCTGTGAGGACGACTGCACGCTGGTTGGCTCGAACCTGTGCGATGCGAGCTGCCAGGGCAAGGGCCTGTGCTGGTTCTACAGCGACGCTACTAAGGCTGCCTGCGATGGCACTTTCGGCATTATTGAAATGCCTGGGGGCTTGATGAACGTTGACTGCTGCAAAGGCCAGCCGTACTCTCCAATCAAAGCGGATATTACTGTGCCTTCAAAGAACGTGATTGTGTCGAAGAAGCCTGTGCTTTACCACGGAAAATTCATAAACATGGTAATGGTTGTGTTTAACAGGTAGGACAGGTGGGCGGATTCTGTTTACTTCCCCTATGAGCTTTGGTTTTGCCTGCTGAGAAGTTTGACAATTTCCTTGACCAAAGCATCGAACGTGGAAGCCCTGATTTTTCCAAATGGCCTGATTACCAAGCCTTTGTCCAGGTGCATTATTTTGTCAGCACGTATCCTGCTTTTGAGGGGAAGTGTTCCGCTTTCAAGGTCTTCCCTGTCGATTACGACGCTTGGCGTTTTGATATTAAGATTTGACGTGACAGAGCATGCGATGACGTCTTTGGTTCCCTGGTTGTAGTCATTGTTTGAAACAATGACCGCCGGCCGGATTTTGCTCTCCCCGAAACTGGAAAAGGGAAATCGCACCCACACAAGTTCCTGCTGTTTCATTTCAAGCGCCTTTTCCCTTTTTGAAAAACTTCTCCCAAACATCATCTTCCTTGCTCCACGCGCTCTCCATGGCTTTGTGCGACAGCGCCTTCCAGAACTTGTCTTCCTCGAGTGTTTCCAGGACTTCGGATTCTTTCTTCAGCAAAATATCCCCCTCCTTTTTAATCAAAACAAGCGTCGTTGTCCTGTCTATGCCGAGGTCCTTCCTGATATCTTCCGGGATAACGAGCTGGCCCCGGCTGTTAACGCTCACTGTCCTCAATTTTGTTTTCAGACCAGTCATACTGTTCGGACTAGTATGAACTTATTTAAATATTTTGCGTACTTTAGCCGATAACATAAGCTAACCTCATTTATGTTAAAACTATTTTTTTAATGGGCTTAAAGCGTTTTTAGTAATGCTTTTATATAACGGCGTTTTAGTGGCTTTTGGGCGGCATGCGGCTAATGCTTCTGAAAGAGCCTCAACACCTCATGACCTTTTTGCGAAAAACCCAAGTCGTGCCTGCACGACTGGGCCCAGTCGACTTCTGTCGACTTGGGGCTCAACCAAAAAACGAGAAGGTCAATCAAGAAGATAAGGCGTGTCGCCCCCTTTATTTTTTTATTCAGCTTACAAACGCTTTCGTGATTGCCAATGTGCGGAATAATTGCTTATGTTGGAAACAAGCCGGCGGCAAGCGTTGTCCTTGAAGGGCTCAAGAAACTTGAGTACAGGGGGTATGATTCGTGGGGCATCGTTGCCCTCACTAACGACCTTCAGCAGCCTTTTTCTGTCATAAAAAGAATCGGAAAAATAGGCCATATAAACAGCGACTACATTAATGAGGCAATAAAGCTAGAAAGCCACACCGCACTTGGCCACACAAGATGGGCCACACATGGGGGAGTAACTGAGCAGAACACGCATCCGCACCTTGATTGCACTGGCAGGATAGCCGTAGTTCATAATGGCATAGTTGAAAACTACCAGCAGCTGCGCAGCGAACTGGCTGGGCACGGGTTTGTGTCGCAAACAGACACAGAAGCAATACCGCACCTGATTGAGCACCTGATGGTAAAGGAAGGCATGAGCTTTGTTGACGCAGCAAGAAAAGCGGCCGGCATGCTCCAGGGGAGGTCTGCATTCGTTGCTGTAAACTCAGGAACAAAACAGGTCGTAGCTGCCAGAAAAGGCGCGCCCCTGATTTTGGGAGTGCACGAGAACAATGACAAAGAATTCTTCATAGCGTCTGACGTCACAGCCTTCCTCGACCATACAAACAAGGTGATGTACATTGACGACAACGAAATGGCCGTAATTGATGGAAGGGCTGCCTTTTTCAACCTCACAACAGGAAATGAAACAGTAAAAAGGGTTGTTGAAATACACTGGCATCGCGGGCACGCCAATAAAGAGGGCTATGACCACTTTCTCATCAAAGAGATTATGGAGCAGAAGGACACGCTTGCATTGGCAATAAACCAGGATGATGCAAAGATAATGGCTGTCGCTGAAGAGATAAAAGCCGCATACGGCACGTTCTTCGTCGGGTGCGGGACAGCCGGCAAGGTGTGCATGGCCGCAGACTACCTGTTTTCAAAGATTGCCAAAAAGCACGTCAATTCTGTTGTGGCATCCGAGTTCGGAAACTACCAGGACTACCTCACGCCAAAGACCCTGATGATTCCCATATCGCAAAGCGGGGAAACAGCCGACGTGCTGGAGGCAATAGACGTCGCCAAGTCAAAAAATGTGAAGGTAATCTCGCTGCTTAATGTCTTCGGCTCAACCATGATGAGGATGAGCGACGATTTCTTCATGATAAATGCGGGAGCAGAGAGGGCTGTTGTAAGCACAAAAGCAACAACAGCACAGCTGGCCGTCGTCATGCTTTTAGCGTATGCAACAGCAGGAAAGCTCCAGGAAGGCAAGCTTCTGCTGATGAACACTGCAGCAGCTGTTAATGACATGCTTAATCCCAGGTATGATGAGCATATCAAAAAGCTGGCAGCGCTGCTCAGTGACAGGAAAGACATGTTCGTCATCGGAAGGGGCATCAACTACCCGGCGGCGCTTGAGGCAGCAATAAAGATGCAGGAAACATGCTATACCAACGCACAAGGACTGGCAGGGGGGGAGCTGAAGCACGGCCCCTTAGCGCTTGTTGAGGAAGGAACACCATGCATAGTTCTTGTTGCCAATGACGAAACAAAAAGTGACATACTGGGCAACGCAATGGAAGTAAAGGCAAGGGGCGGATACATAATAGGCGTCTCTCCTGAAAACAACGAGATATTCGACTACTGGCTCAAGGTGCCTGACGTCGGAAACGCCTCGCCCATAGTGAACATAATCCCTGTCCAGATACTGGCCTACCATGTGGCGGTTCTGCGCGGATGCGATCCCGACTTTCCCAGGAATTTGGCAAAGAGCGTTACTGTCAAATAATTCGGGATTAAACAAAAACAATAAAAACAAGTGTCCTGGCAGCTACTTTAGTGTGGTTCGGTCATCAAATTTAATCACCAAATACGGGGCAGGGGGAGGAAAAAATGGAAATCTTCATCGATACGGCTAACATTGACGAGATAAGGCAGGCTAATGACTGGGGAATCCTCGATGGAGTTACAACAAACCCCAGCCTTGTCGCAAAAGAGAAGGACAAAGGAAAGGACTTCAAGGCGATAGTGAAAGAGATATGCGAGATTGTCCAGGGGGATGTTTCTGCTGAAGTTGTTGCTGTTAAATATGAGGATATACTTCACGAAGCCCGGGCGCTGGCAAAAATCCACAAGAACGTCGTTGTCAAAATCCCGCTGATACCTGATGGGCTGAAAGCCGTTAAAACCCTTGCAAAGGAGGGAATAAGGGTGAATGTAACGCTGTGCTTTTCTGCGAACCAGGCATTATTGGCAGCGAAAGTTGGTGCTTACATAATAAGCCCTTTTGTTGGCAGAATTGATGACATTGGCCAGAGCGGAGTGCAGGTTGTCGAGGAGATAAGGCAGATTTACGACAACTACGACTTCAAAACGAAGATACTGTTCGCCAGCGTAAGGCACCCAGACCACGTAAAGCAGGCTGCGCTGATTGGGGCAGACATAGCAACGTGCCCTTTCAAGGTTATTGAGCAGCTGTACAGGCACCCATTGACCGATGCCGGGCTGAAGCAGTTCCTTGACGACTGGGCAAAGCTGGGGCAGCAGATAAAGTAAGTAAAATGACTGATTTTCTGTCAGAAGCTGAGGCTGTTGCAATAAAAGCAGTCAGGGAAGCAGGCGAGATAGCTCTCAAGCATTTCAGGAAGAAGCTGAGCATTGAGTTTAAAGCATCCAATGTGAGGAACCTGGTTACGAATGCTGACAAGGAGGCTGATGCAGTGATAAGAAAAATAATTCTTGCCAGATTCCCGGACCACAGCATAGTAACAGAAGAGGCTAAGCCGCAGAAAGGCAATGACTATGTATGGTATGTTGACCCCATTGACGGCACAACCAACTACAGCAAGGGAGCAAACTACTTTACCACATCAGTAGCCCTGACACAGGGAAACAGGCTCCTTATCGGAGTTATCTACAATCCGGTATTCCCTGAGCTGTACACGGCCATAAGCGGAAGAGGGGCATTTATGAATGGAAAGAGGATAAGGACTACGAAAGCAGGTAGTATGGGTGAATCTATTGTCTGCTGTGACTTTGGTTATGAAGACTGGAAAAGAGAGCGCATACTAAAAGTTATGGCTCAGCTTCTACAAGCAAATGGCCTGCGGTTCAAAGGAAGCGGCACTCTTGAAATGTGCGAGGTCGCTGCAGGGATAAGTGAAGCGTACCTCAACCTTGGAAGCAGCCCATGGGACTACTCTGCAGCAACACTCATAGTGAGGGAAGCTGGAGGAGTTGTGACTGACTACGATGGAAAGCACTGGACACTGAGCTCGAAATCGATAGTTGCATCATGCACTCAGGAGCTCCACTCCAAACTGCTTGAAAAAATTGCAACAGCAGCAAAAAAAGAAATAGGAGCCTAAAAAGAAATGAAAGCAGTAATACTCGCGGCAGGGAAATCAACACGGCTGCATCCCTTGACTGTGAACAGGTCAAAGGTGATGCTTCCGATAGGTAGGAAAACGGTTCTCGAGCACAACCTGCAGCAGCTGCTGGAAACAAAACTGATTGACGATGCAGTTATTGTTGTTGGGTTCTGCAGCGAGGAAATAATCACACAATTTGGCAATAATTATGGCAGCGGCAAAAATAAAATTAAACTTGCTTACGTGTTCCAGACAGAGCAGCTTGGGACAGGGCATGCGCTGTTGCAGGCTGAGAAGTTTGTTGCCGCAGAGAAAAAGTTTCTGGTAATTATGGGCGATGACCTCTACGGCAGCAATGACATAAAAAAGTGCCTTAGGCACGATAACTGTGTCCTTGCAAAAAAAGTTGACAATGTTAGCAGCTTTGGAAAAATAATTGCCGAAAATGGAATTCTGAAGAAATTGGTTGAAAAGCCAGACGAAAGCGACAGTGGCTTGGTCAATACGGGCTGTTATGTCTTGCCTGGCTCAATATTTCAGCTGCTGCGAAAGCTCAGGAAGAGCAATCGTGGCGAGTATGAAATTACAGATGCGGTGCTTGAATTGTCTAAAACCCAGAAAGTTGCTGTTGAGGAAGCTGGATTCTGGCAGCCAATAACATACCCGTGGTCACTTCTTGAAGCAAACGAGTTATTGCTGCGGCAAAAAGAAAAAAACAAGCCAGAAATATCAAAATCCGCTGTTGTCGAGAAATACGCGACGCTGAAAGGCTTCGTTGCTGTCGGGAAAGGGACGCTAATAAAGAACGGTGCCTATATCGAAGGTCCGGTTGTGATTGGCGACGATTGTGTTATTGGCCCGAACTGCTTCATAAGGACTTGCACTTCAATAGGAAACAATTGCAAGGTTGGCAATGCTGTTGAAGTAAAGAATGCCATACTCATGGATGGAACTGCCATCGGGCACCTCAGCTACTGCGCTGACTCAGTAATCGGCAAAGGCGTCAATTTCGGGGCTGGCACGATAACCGCTAACCTTCGCCACGACAACGGAAACGTAAAATCAATGATTAAAGGCCAGCTCGTTGACAGCGGCCGCAGAAAACTCGGCACAATCATAGGAGATAACGCAAAAACAGGCATCCACACCTCAATCTATCCCGGCAGGAAAATCTGGCCTGGGAAGACGACGCTGCCTGGAGCGGTTGTGAAGAAAGACGTAGCTTAAAATGTACTAATAAGCCTGATTCCTTTAGGGAAAAGCATAACACCTTTTCTCCAAAATCCGCCTTCTTTTGTATATAATTGTTTTTCCACGTAAAGAACTGGGACATCAGGCTTTACTTCAACACTTCCGTTTAACACATAGCCTACACCAACACATCCGCCCCTTTCGGCATACAAATACGTTGCGCTTCCCTCTGGAACTCTGCCAACCATAATACTGGTTAGGTGAGGATTGGGTTGCCCGTTTAAGAAGAATCTATTTTGGGCGTGTTTCAACCATGCCATTTGAGACGAGATTTCATTGTAAACCCTGCCTGTGGCATCTATTCTTATACTTAAAGCTTGCTGATTGGTGGCTACAAGGCCAGGAGAAAACTGGGAATGGCCGGTTCCCAAGCTATAGCCGGCTCCCACGGTATAGTCCTCGTAATCAGCCGCCAGTGATTCAAGCGGCTTCATGTCAGAGTCCCATGTAACGATGAGTTCCCTGGTCGCGTCGAAATTGCGTGATGTTACTATTTCCATTAAATTCGGCATGTCAACAAATACCCAAGACAAATGAGCAATTGCTGCGCATTTAAATTATTTTCTAATTTTCCTCACGAAAGTCAAAAACCCGGAATGACCTATCTGCTGCGACAGCGGCCTTACTATGCGGTCGTTGAACTCCCATTCCCGCTCTATTATTTCTATGGTTTTGATTAGCAGCAAAGATTTATTTTTTGCAGCCGCTGATATAAAATCGCTAACCTGCGGAATTGTAGGTGAGTACGAGACAATGAAGCCGCCAATTTTCAGCGCCTCCGTTGCCGGCCCAACAGCCTTCCATGGTTCAGGCAAGTCAAGGCAGACAACGTCAACATTTTTCTCGTCAATGCCGTCATAAATGCTCTTGTTCTTTATGGTGACGTTCTTCATCCCCATTGCCGCGACGTTTTCAGCAGCGACCTTTGCAAAATCCTCGCGGATTTCGTACGTAACGACTTTCTTCGCGATGTTGCCAAGGAAGAGGGCAAGGGCGCCTGAACCGGTTCCCGCATCAACAACAACGCTGTCCTTTCCGACTCCGGTTTCAGCAACTATTGCTGCCACGTCCTTTCTGGGAATTATCTGGGGAGCCCTCTTTATCTTCCAGTAGCTGTCGATGAATGATGGGGGGAAAACGAAAAGCTCCTTGCCTGTGTTTGTTTTGAGCATACCACCTGGCTTTGCCCTGGCGAGCGCTTCCTTGCCGATAAAGCCGAACTGGGTGTGGAAGTCCTCCTTAATGCTGCGGACGTAAAATTTCTTCCCATCTTCCGCAACGAGTATTTTTTTAATCGGTTCCATAGCAATTCGGCAGCAGCAACGATATAAAAACCTTCGCCTAATTGAAGGATTAAAGAAAAAATAAAACTAAAAAACCAATAAAATGGATAAAGGATTGTTTAAGACTTGATTACCACTCGTCATCCTCGCCGGATGCGTCGTCAAAATCGTCTTCGTCCTCATCCTTGTCGCCGCCATCCAAGCCCTCATCAAAATCCTTCTCAGCACCCATCATGTCAAACACCTGATACGCCATTATCTCACCTCTGAATCTCGCTGCTGGCAACCACTTTGATATTTAAAGGTTGTGGTGAAAAATTCAGGCTTTCAGCCAGTCAACGTTGCTGTTTTCAAGAAGCCCAGCAATCCTCTGCTTCTCAGGCCCAAGCCCCTTCCAGTCAAGCACAACCGATTTAGCTTCCGGAACGCAAGCGCTCATTGCCTGCCGCAGCAATTCCGGAGTGAGATTCGCCAAATGGCTCCTGGGGCAGATGTGGCCCACAGCGTATTTGGAGTCCGAGTCAAGCATGAGCTTCCTGAAGCCGCTCGCGTAGTGAAGGCCGCCCAGCCCAACAACAGGAACGAAGTTGTTCTCCAGGGCAACATAGTCGCCCAGGCCGCCAATAAGGGAATCAGCAACCATAGCGGCAAGCCTTTCATCATTCCACTCCTTCCCAAGTCGCTGCGGCGACTGGGCCCAATCGGCCGCTGCCGATTTGGGTTCCGTGCTGCCCACTTCGATGAACACTGCCGGCTTTTCAATGTAAGGGCCATGATGGGTAGCCTCCTGCACAACATCCCCCTCATAGCTGCCGCTCTTGGCGACAGCAGCAAGGTTTTGGAGAAAAAGCTTAAGCAATGAGGCTGAGGTTGGGCATATCATGCCATCTTGGCCTCCGTAATCCGCCTTTCCCCAGTTGCCAACAGAATGGGTTGTAAGCGAAGGAACCCCTGCCTTGCTGTAATGCCTTGTTGCGAAAACAAACAAGCCAGCAGAAATCCTTTTGTCAATGTTTTCACAATGGATTGAATCAGAGGCTGTAGTGAACAGCCTTGCCTCATAGTCCTCAACTGGCAGGCTGTAGACAGCAGAGCCCTCGAAGCCCTCGCCTTTAATTTCCCCAAAGCCGTAGTTCTTCAAAAGCTGCTGCTTTATCAACATGCCTGCAACGTCCCTGGAAGAAACAATGATTGCTATTCTCTTCAAATTGGCCGTGGTTTTCATCTTTGCATCCTTGGTTGAGGGATGGCTGCGGGTTTGTTAATAAATTTAGCTAAAAACAGCCGCTTTGGTATAGTATCTATAAGCGTAATGTTTATATATAAGTATACTAATTGGTATACTCTCTTTTGGCAGCTTTCCGGCTGCTTAAAGAGGTGTGCAAATGTCAAAAAAGATTGGCGAAGTCATGGGCATGCTCAACTACGAAGAGCTGATCGACCTGCAGCGCGACCTGTTTGGGGGAGGCTCGGTCATAAAGCAGGTTGTTAACAACAAGATAAAGGAGATAAACGACTCGCAAACAAGGGTATGCGCCACATGCGGCGGAACTGTTAATCTGAGCGTTAATCAGGAATACACGCTCATATTTGGCCCAAAAGACCTGAAGAAGAGAGCATCCTTCTGCGCAATCGACTGCCTGGAATACTTTTTCGTGCAGCTCAAGCAGATAAGCGAAAAACGGCTGCAGTCATCAAAGCAGGAGCGATAAACCGGCGAAGCTAATCCTGATATAAGCAGATACGATAAATAGATATTTAAAACACCGCCTCGTTCCGCAAGCCATGGCAGAATACTCTTACGAGCTAAAGATACCATTGGCGAGGGTAGCGGTAGTAATAGGAACGCGGGGCATGGTCAAAAAGGAAATAGAAGAGGCAACCGGAACGAATATACAGATTGACTCTGCTGAAGGGGATGTTTTCCTCACAGGAGATGATGCCCTGGGCCTTTACACGGCAAGAGAGGTCATAACGGCGATTGGCAGGGGCTTCAACCCAGAGCTTGCGAAGCTGCTGCTAAAGCAGGACTATGCTTCAGAGCAGGTAGACATTGATGATTATGCAAAAACAAAGAAGCACGAGATAAGGGTGAGGGGCAGGGTAATAGGAGCTGAAGGCAAGGCACGGCAGGTGATAGAAGAGCTGACGGACTGCCACGTGTCTGTTTATGGCAAGACAATAACAATCATCGGGGAAGTCGGAAGCGTAACAATCTGCAGGGCAGCCATTGAAAAGCTGCTGAGCGGAAGCCAGCACTCGTCAGTTTACCGCTGGCTGGAGAAGCAGAGAAAAGAGATGAAAAGGAAAAAAGCAATTGAAGGATTTGAATGATGGAACCGAAAAAAGTTGATACTGAAATAACAGCAGAGGCCCTTGCCCTGAGGCAGAGGTCCATCTCCATAGCAGAGTTCTTTGAAAAGAACCGGCACCTGCTGGGCTTTGACAATAAGAGAAAAGCACTGCTGACTGCCGTCAAGGAGGCAGTTGACAACAGCCTTGACGCATGCGAGGAAGGGCGAATACTCCCGGAGATAACAATCTCGCTCACAGAGCTCTCCGAAGAGAGATTCCAGCTGGTTGTCGAAGACAACGGCCCGGGCATTGTCAAGCAGCAGATACCGCAGGTGTTCGCGAGGCTGCTTTACGGAAGCAAGTTCCACAAGCTAAGCCAGAGTAGAGGGCAGCAAGGACTGGGCATAAGCGCTGCCATACTCTACGCGCAGCTGACAACAGGCAAGCCTGCCCTGATAGTTTCGAGAATCTCGCCCAAAAAGCCCGCCCATTATTACGAGCTGAGGATTGACGTGCAGAAAAACCTGCCCGAAATAGTCAAGGAGCAGGAAGTGGCCTGGCGGAAAGACCACGGAACAAAAATAGAGATGGAGCTTGAGGCATCATACCTGAAAGGCCTGCAGTCAGTGGACGAATACATCAAGCAGACAGCCATAATAAACCCTCATGCCACAATAATATACACGACGCCAAAGGCAGAAAACATAATTTACTCAAGGGCAACAGAAAAGCTTCCCCCGCTGCCAAAAGAGATAAAGCCCCACCCATATGGGGTAGAGATAGGGCTCCTAATGAGGATGCTGTCCGCAACAACAAGCAGGACACTCCAGTCATTCCTGATGAACGAATTCTCAAGGGTGGGAGCGGAGACGGCAAAGGAGATATGCTCAAATGCTGCCCTGCTGCCCAGCCAGAAGCCGACCGAGCTGAACAGGGAGCATGCAGAAAAGCTCATAGAAGGAATCAAAAACACAAAAATAATCTCACCCCCGACAGACTGCATCTCGCCAATAGGAGAGGACCTTATAGAAAAAGGGCTAAAAAAAGAGATTGCCGCCGAATTCTACTGCTCAACCACCAGGCCGCCTTCTGTCTACAGGGGAAACCCGTTCCAGATAGAGTGTGGCATTGCTTACGGAGGCGAGTTGCCGCAGGACCAGCAGGCAACCGTACTGAGGTTTGCCAACAAAGTTCCATTGCTATACCAGCAGGGCGCATGCGGCATGACTGAAGCCGTAGTTGAGACAAACTGGAAAAGCTACGGGCTGCAGCAGTCAGGCAACTCAATGCCAGCAGGACCTGCTGTAATCCTGATTGACATGGCATCTGTGTGGGTGCCGTTCACGTCAGAAGCCAAGGAGGCCGTAGCCCATTATCCTGAAATAATGAAAGAGGTAAAGCTCGCGCTCCAGGAATGCGGAAGAAAGCTGTCAATCTACGTCAACAAGAAACACCACGCCCAGAGGCAGCTCGAAAGGGCAAACATCTTCGAGGCATACATCCCGGAGATTGCAGAATCATTGTCTGACCTGACAGGAACTTCCAGGACCGTCCTGCGGGAAAAGCTCAACTCAACCTTGAAAAAGGAGGAGATACAGGCGCAGCTTGACGTCAGGATACCCGAGGTAGAAGAGGATATGCGGCTTCCGCCGAAAACCGCCATTGCAGATGACGAAGACGAAGAAACTGAACGCGGGTCAAAATCGCCGAAGAAGAATAGAGAGGAGCAGAAAAAGCTTAAAGGATAATGAAAATGACAGCCAAAGAAAAAGCAGCGGCAAAGGAAAAAGTGGTCCAGCTTGGGAAAAAGCTGGTCTCGGACATAGAGAAAGGAACCAACCCGAGCATAGAAGTCCCTGTGCGGTCACTGAGCAACATAAGCTTTGATACAAAAGCAAAAACCCTGGTGCTGGGGGACAAAAAAGCAAAGCGGTTCTTTTTCAACATAGGGCACGTAAGGAAGTTCACCCAGACCATAGAAATTGCCAAGATAGCGAAGACGCTGCTGGAAGCAGGGAAGCATGCCAGCCTCAGGGATGTCTACTACATGGCAAAAAGGACAATACCCCATACAGCCATAAACATTGTTGACGAGCAGTCTGAAACAGACAACGCCATTGAGGACCTCGAGCTGATATCAGACCTCAGCAGGGAGCGGTTGCACATGAACGCAAACAAGATGGGCTCAGTAGCTGGCAGGGTAATAATCGAAGACAAGGGTGACACCATAGACTGGGGCAAGCTGGGAAGCGGAGGCTGGAGCATCCCAAGCAACGTCGAAGAGATTGAATTCAAGAAAGTCACTGGTGAATACGTAATCTACATGGAAAAGGCAGCAGTCTGGGAAAGGCTTCACGAGGACAAGTTCTGGGAAAAGCAGAATTGCATTATAATGAGCTCGCAGGGCCAGACAACAAGGGGGGTAAGAAGGCTGCTCCAGAGGCTGCACGAGGAGCACAAGCTCCCAATTTATGTCCTAACTGACTTCGACAGCTATGGCATTTACATCTACAGCGTGCTGAAGTTCGGCTCAATAGGGCTAGCGCACATGGCAGAGTCACTTGCCATTCCCGATGTAAGGTTCCTTGGCATAACAGCTGACGACATCATAAAATACGACCTCAAGAAGCACTTCATCAAGATGAAAGACGTAGATCTTGCGCGGCTAAAGCAGATGGCGGACTACGACTGGTTCAAGAACAACAAGGCATGGCAAAGGCAATTCAAGATGATGAAAGACTTCGGCTCCAAAGTGGAAATACAGGCGCTCTCGTCCAGGGGCATCACGTTCATCTCTGACACATACCTGCCGGAGAAGATAAGGAAGAAGGATTTTATAGATTAGGAATTTAGACTTTTTACGATTAATTTTTGTTCCAGAAAATTTTTAAATAGAAACAACACAGTTACTGAGTAAGGGGTATTTGGGGTATGGATCGATTAGAACAGCTCGTTGCTAAATTCTCTGCACAATTAGAAACCCAAGTCAAGAAAGAAGTGCCAGTTGCCTTCAAATTGGCTGTTTCTAATGCAATAAGCCAGCTGTCAGGACAGGTTCTGCCAGTTAAAGGCCATTTGAGAAGCGGTGTTTTGGATTATCTGCTCCTCAGACAAAATGATGGCATACTTGTTGAGGGACATGAGGAAGACGGGACTCGTAACATGTATGCGGCCGCTGGCTTATTTAACTGTGGCGATTCAGAACAATTAGCGGCTGTAGTTGTACACAGAAACTACTGGCATTATACTTTTGAAGTGTTTGTTAAAAAGGGCGACATAACTGGCGCTGCTGTTATCCTTGATGTACTGAACAGGCATCTTACCAAAGATAATCCGGTAAAAGGCAAGATTATAAATCTAATGGGCGATATAAGAACCCTCGACGACTTAGACTGGGACAGCGTTGCCATACCACAACAGTTCAAAACAGAGCTCGAGCGCAACATACTGTTTCCAATGAAAAACTATGAAACGTTGAGGAAAAGAGGCTTGTACGAAGCTGCAGGAGTGCTTTTGGCAGGCGAGGTTGGAATGGGCAAAAGCCTCCTTGGGAGAATAGTTGCTAAGAAGGTTACAGAATTAGGCGGGACCGTAGTTATGACAACACCACATGAAATAGGATCTGTCCCAAGTCCGGAATGGAAATACGTGTTCGAGGTTGCAGGAACTCTAAGACCAACCCTGCTTTACGTTGAAGACGTTGAAACTAGCGGGGCACCAGGGAGCTCTAAAATGTACCAACTGGCCGAATACCTTGACGGGCTTGAAGACAGAAAAGATGTGATGCTGGTGGTAACAACAAATGAGCTTGAATCGCTTGACAGGAGATTAAAGGAAAGGCCTGGAAGAATAGACAGAATACTTGTTTTTGACCCAAAGAAGCCCGAGTTTGGCACAGCTTGGAAAGAACAAGTACTGGCAATTCATCTTAACGGAAATAGGGGCTTAGAGGCCGATCCGAAGGAAATAGTCGGACTTGTAGGGAACAGGCCGTATAGCGGCGCACAGTTGGCAGCCATAATTTCCACTGCTACAAAAATTGTTCTTAACAGTAACGGACTGGCGCAACCTTATAGCCCTAATGGCAAAGTTATTTTAGACCGCCATGTGATTGAAGAGGCGATTAGGGTGTTAGACAACACTTATAACTTTAGACGTACTCTTGGATTTTCCACTAATCAACAAACTTAATGTAAAACCTTAAAATAAAAGATACTTGCCTTTTTCTGCAAAGATTTATAGACTAAAACTTTATAGACAAAATTTCCATCTGCTGTTCAATATCTTCGATATCTATAGCTGCCGCAAAGCATCCTCAATCTTTCTTGTCGAATCAACGTAGGAATCCTTGGCGGAAAAATCCAGGGGCTTGCCAAGTCTCACTATAACATCATGCCTGGCTGGCAGCTCAGGAAAAGTCTTTTTAGGGTGATAAACCTCCCTGGCGCCTATAAGCTTAACAGGCACAACAGGCACGCCCATCTCAACAGCCAGGAACCCGGCGCCTTCCTTCAGCGGCAGCATCTTCCCGCTCCGGGAAACCCTGCCTTCCGGAAATGCTAAAACGGAAAATCCCCTGTCCAGCAGCCTGCCAGTGTACTCCAGCGAGGACTTGATCTGGCTCTGCTCCCTTCTTCCAAGTGGATAAATGTTGATAAGAAGGGTGAGGAATCCAGCGTACTTCGCAAATTCAGGATGCTCGTGCACTGCATCAATCGCTGCGGCAACCGCCAATCTGTTTCTTATGCGCCCCGGTAAAGCCCGCATGGCAATAGGCGCATCCAATCCGCCAACATGGTTTGCAAAAAAGATAGCTGGCAGTTCGAGGTTTCTCAAATTTTCCAGCCCCTCAACCTTTGTAGGCGCATAAAAAGAAAGCCAGCTGTTAACCAAAATCTGCTGCAAAAACCATCTTATTATCCTTGCGGCTGCCGAGAGTGGCCATTCCTTAAACTCGTACTTCTCTACTTTCTGGGCTCCGGTTTCAATTTTACCTTTAAGCTCAGCAACAGACGTCTCGCTGGTAATCTCTGACTCGTCAACTGCAATACCGAACTCTTCCTCTATTGAAGAAACCAGTTCTACCCTGGCTAAAGAGTCCAGCTTTAAGTCAGTACCGAGCTTTTTGTCATCCGTTATTTTATCCTCAGGCAATTCGCTGACTTGGGAAAGAATCTTGTAAATCCCGTGCTCTTTACTGGCTTCGGATTTCTTGGCCTCAGATTTCTCTGCCCCTGTTTCTTTCCCTTCATAAAAATGCTTCAAATATGCCAAAACTTCATTTTTCCTGACCTTTTTCGTCACGGTTCTCGGGAAATCGTCAAAAGGCCAGACTGTGAAGCCCTGAATCTGCTGATAAGCTGCCAGCTTAGAATTAACCTTTGAAATTACCTCACTCGGCTTCTTAACCCCTTTAATTCCTTCTCCCAGCAAAACAGCATGAACCTCTAGCCTGCCGTTTCTTCTGAACCCAACCACAGCGCTGTCTTTCACTCCCTTATGCTTGTTCAGCTCGAACTCTACGTCCTCCGGGTAGACGTTTTCCCCGGCTTCGGTTATGATTACGTACTCTTTCCTGCCTTTGACGTATAAGTGGTCACCTTTGCCAAAATAGCCTATATCACCCGTCTTATACCAGCCGTCAGCAAAGGATTCCCTGGTTTTCTTCGGATTTTTAAAATAGCCCTGGGTCACGTTTGGCCCTTTGACTAAAATTTCACCATCCCCTGCAAGCTTTACTTCCACGCCCTCAAAAGGCTTGCCCACAGAAGCAACCTTTCTATCCTCGTATCTGTTAGCCGAGATTACCGGAGAGGCCTCTGTCGTGCCGTAGCCTTGCAGTACGTAAATCCCAAACGCCTCCCATTTTTTCCCAACTTCCGCGTCCAGTGGAGCACCGCCTGAAACCACGGTGCGCAACTGGCTACCAAGTCTTTTTATAACTCTCCTGAAAATCAGCCTTCTTAGCTGCATTACTGGAATTTTAAAAGACAAGCCGCAGAGGATGTCAAAAAATTTCTTCTTTCCTCCCTTCTCTGCCACGGTTTCTATCCTTTTGGCAGTCAATTTCAGGAATTCTGGCACGGCCACAATTTTTGTGATTTTGTCGTCAACCAGGTTTTTCCTGATTGAAAGTGAGTTCAAGGATGTTGCATAAGTGACTTGTGCCCCGGCAGCCAATGGCACCAGCATCCCGCCAACCTGCTCAAACATGTGCGATAAGGGGAGGATAGAAAGAAACCTGTCATCCTTGCTTACAGGAATAGCCTTTAGGGAAGCCTTGACGTTTGAAAGGATATTCCTGTGGGTCAGCACCACACCTTTTGGAAAGCCCGTTGTTCCAGACGTATAGATTATTTCTGCAACATCATCCTCATTAATTTTAGGCTTTTTGAATTCAGGATTAAATTCTAAATGGGAAGAAAGGAGAGGAACATCTTCTATTTGTATTGTTTCAATGCCTTTAATTGCTGGCATGCGGCTTGATTTTATAACCAGTTTTGCTTCTGTTTGTCCTATAATTTTACTGATGAACCCTTTTGTGCTCTGGACATTAATAGGAACGGCTACAGCGCCCTTGAGCTGAATCCCAAAAAACGAGGCAACCCACAAGTGCGAGTTCGGTGCCCAAAGCAGAACTTTGTCACCTTTCCGAATTCCAGCCTTTTCCAGCTGTTGCGCAACAAAAACAGAATATTTGAACAGGTCGCTATAACTCAAGGAGACAGCCCTAAATCTGGGCCTTATTTTTATCGCTGTCCTGTTTTTGTAAGTTTGCGCTGCAGCTTCAATAAACTGGCCAAATGTTGTGATGTCCAAAAATTTCAGCATCATTCCACCAAAGCCACAAAAACGGCCATAGCATAATCGCCATCATGGCTTATGCTTAAGTCGCAGCTGACTATTTTGCCTTTGCTCAGATTTTTAGCAAGCTTAACAACAGGTTTTCCAGATTTTTTATTCGCAACCTCTATGTTGAGCCAAGAACCGGCTTTTAAGCTCAGCGCTTTCATTACCGCTTCTTTCGCAGCGAATATGCCGGCAATGTGCAAGTCGGCATAAGCCGACTGCACAGTCCTGCCGTAGCAGGACTTGTGCTTAGCTTCAGAATCTTTCAAGCTCTTCAGTTCAGAAGGCGAAAAGACAGTGTCTCGTATTTTGCCCATAACCTTCCTGAACCTTGGCAAATAAACCAAATCAACCCCAACCCTTGCACGCATAATTTAAAGGCAAATTTCCCCTGTTTTATATGTTTCGGTCACACGGCAGCTATGACCCCTGCAAAAGTTTAAATGCTTAGCAAGGAGGAATAGCTAATATGCACATAGCACTCCATAAAACCGAGGTGATTGTTGACAGGCTGATACCGCCTCTCCTTGCCGGCTTGCTCGTAGTGATAGTGGGCGAGCTGTTCTTCTCGCACCAGTTTGAGTGGTACAAACACTACGCAGACTGGTTTGACGGCCTTGTCATACTTGTGTTCGCAACCGACCTCAGCTTCAAATATTCACGAATTAGGAAGCTGCCAACATTCGCAAAGAAATATTGGCTTGAAATAATAGCAACAATACCATTTTTCTTAATATTCAGACTGTTCGAGTTCTTTAAGCTGTCAGACCTATTGGAAACAAGTCAGGCTTTTGCGCACGAAGGGGTTGTTGCAGAAAGGATTGAGAAAGAAGCAGCAGTAATCGTCAAGGAAGCCGCAAGAGCAGGAGAGGTAAGCAGGACCGCAAGGATGCTGAACGCGTTCAGAGCGATAAGCAGATTCCCGAGATTCATCAAGGCAATGCCTTTCTTTGAAAAGCCCACCGGGCAGCACCACTGGCACGAGAAAATTCGCAGTGGAAAATCGCAGCAACAGCGCTAATGCCTTCTTCGAATAGCAGCCGCAACAACCGTCATAGCAACAACTTTAAATAAGCCCTGAGAGAACTCTGTTGTTAAGGACCTGTAGCTCAGCTTGGACAGAGCGACAGCCTTCTAATGACCTTTTATTCGCTTGCGAGCGAACAAAAGCTCAACCAAAAGCCGGGAAGAAGGAAAGCTGAAGGTCGTGGGTTCAAATCCCATCAGGTCCGCTCGACCTTTTTAAGAAAAAGGTCGATCAAAAAACGCGTTGATTATAACGTAGTTTTTGGATCAACCCTTTTCGGAAAAGGGTTGCACACGTAGCCAAGCGGCCAAGGCGATCGCCTGCAGAGCGATTATTCGGGGGTTCGAGTCCCCCCGTGTGCTCTTTTCACTTCTTTTTTGCAAGTTTAGGAATAATTTTGTAAGCCGTGATTGCCGCAATTATCGTTACAACCCAGAAAGCAGCTGGCTTTATTATCCTGAATACAAGACCGAGAAAGTTTGCAATGACCACAGCTGCCAAAATCAAACTGAGAGCCTTTGGAAGATTCATTGCCGCTTCTTCTCCTTTTCCTTAGCCTTCGCCTCGCTCCAAACCCTTTTCTCTTCCTCAAGCGTTACCTTCCTGCCTGTGACGAGAAAGGGCTTTCTCCGCTTCATCTTCTCAAGAACGCTTCGGATTGAGTCCTCAGGCTTAAACCAGCCATGTTTCTCGGCTATGAGCATGACCATAAGCGTATCCCAAAACAGGTCACCAAGCTCTGCCTTCAGGCCCTCACTATCGCCATTGCCAACAGCTTCCTGCACTTCATCGGCTTCAGAAGCAAGATGAGCAGAATAGCTCTTTACAGTCTGCATGTTAGCCCAAGGCGACTCGGCAAGGGCCTTCCTTGCAAGCTTCACAAACTCCTCAAATTCTTTTTCCATCTTTCTTTGTTTTTGCTGTCTGGTAGTTTTTCGATCAACCCTTTTTAGAAAAAGGGTTGAATGGACTCGGCGGGAATCGAACCCGCAGCCTCCACCTTTTAAGGACTTTTTGGTCGAGCTTTTTGGTGAGCTTGCGAACTAAAAAGGTCGTGCGAAGGTGGCGTCATGCCGTTAGACCACGAGCCCAACTGAGAATAGGAGATTTCTGGCAGCTTTAAAATACTTATGCTGCTATCCCTAAATAATAAACTGAAAATAATAAACTAAAAACGCAATAGAATCAGCTTGCCATGTAAAGGGTGTTGACCTTTTTGCCGTTTGTGTGCTCAAGCTCCTTCGCATCAGCTTGTCCGCCAATGAACAACTCGTCAGAGTCAGCGTTTCCCTCAGTGTAATCATCGTAGTCCTCAACGGGCTCGTGCTTCTCAACAGGCAAGAATCGTTCGTCTTTCATAAAATCAATCACCTTTTTCTCATAATTTTTGTTATAAATGCTGTTAGAGGTTGTTTATATCCTTTTCGCCAATACATTTTTGCAAATAATGATTTTGAAACTTGTTTTTTTCAGAAATCAGCGATAATGCAGCCACTTTTTGATACTTGTGATTATAAACTTTATAAAATATATAGCATCTTTCTTGTAATGTCTGGAAAATTTGGAAGAATTTGTCTGACTGATTAAATGCTCTTTGCCTTTCTTACCCTCACGAGCCTTGTGAGATAGCCTGCTATGGTGTTTCGCAGCTTTGTAGAATAAACAGAAACAAGCTTGTTGACCAGTTCCTTATTTGCTGTGAAGTCCTCAGTGAACTGGCCCGTGTATCTTGCCATAAGCTGCTCGGTGGTCCTCTTGATAAGCTGAGTTTTTATCCTGCCCATTCAAACTCACTTCTTCCCCTTTTCTTCCTTCTTTGCAGCAGCTGCACCTGCACCTGGAGCGGCAGGCTTACCCGCTTCAGCGCCGGGAGCAGCAGCTGTTGTAGCTGGAAGCAGCTCATCAATGATCTTAGTAGGTATGGCAGCCTCAACAAGCTTCGCCTTTATCTCGCCACGAGCCTTGCCGGCCATCGCGTCAATAATTGCCTTGGCCCTGGCAAGGAACTCTTCCCTTCTCTTTTCAATCTCCTCAGCGAGCTTCTTCCTTTCGGCATCGAGCTCCTTGAGCTCCTCTGCCGTAAGCTCTGTCTTTTCAGACCTTATCTCATCAGCGAAAGCACCATCGTTAACCATTTTGATGGCTTCAACAGCGGGCTTTCCCTCAACAAGGATTCCCATGGAATTGCACGTTCCAATAATCTCCTTAATCTTTGACGTGAGCCCCTTGCCGAGAAGCTGCCCTTCCTTCATCTTTGCAACCTTGATTATCTGCTCAATCCTTAAATCAGCGACCTTATCCATGAGTGGGTTGCTTGAGCCCTTCTCAATGCCGGCTTCTTTTTTGATGAGAGCGCTTGCCGGAGGCGTTCCGATGCTCACATTAAACGCCTTTGTGGCTGTATCGACAGAAACCTTGACAGGAACCTGCATTCCCTGAAACAATGCGGTCTTCTTGTTAATCTCGGAAACAACCTGGCCCACATTGATGCCCAATGGCCCTAAGGCTGGCCCGAGCGGAGGTGCTGCACTGGCTTTTCCTCCTTCAACAAGCGCTTCAACGGTCTGAGTTGGCATAAGAATTCGGAACAGGCAGGGGCTTTAAATAGGTTTCTGTCAGCCAGGCGGTGTTCATTCCTCCTGGTGCTTGGCTGCCTCGCCTTCCTCTGATTCCCTTCTGATTACCTTGACAGCGTCGAGCTTCAGGGTGATGGGTATTGGAACAGCTGACTCCAGAAGCTCAACAACAATCTCTTCCTTGGTCTTGTCAATCCTTGTGACCTTGGCTTGCGAGTGCTTGAAAGCAGCGCCGCTTATAATCTCGACAATGTCACCCTTCTGGATATTGACCTCGACCTTCTTTGAAGGCTCAAGCATGTGCTCAATCTCCTCATAAGCGACTTCCTTGTCAAGAAGGCCGCGGGCATACGGAATTCTGAATGCTGCCTGCTCGGCATCCTGCCTGTTCTTGGCTTCCATAAAGATGTAGCCACGCATCCCGTGGGGATGAATAAGCGAGTAGACCTCAAGCTTTTTTTTCTTGGCGTTTGATGATATGAAGTCCATCACCTGCTCTTCCCTGTTTGCAGTGGTGCGAAGTGCAAATATTGGGGACCTCTCCTCAGGTGCAGCCTGCACCCCAGCCTTCCCAGTGGATTTCTCAGAGGCTTTTGGCTCTGCTTCCTTCTTGGGAGCTTCGCCAAACACGTTTTCGGTGTCGTTGAGGTTAAGCTCGAGCTCGTCCTCCTTCCCTTCCTTATTAGCCATATCGTTGCCGCCAGCCATTTTTCAACTTCCCACATTCGTTATTTAATCACTTGTTGACTTATTGCTGAAAAACCAGCCTGTTGACAATGTGCAATACAAAGCCGATGATGCCTATGAAGGCAATGCCGATGCCCGAAACCTTGACAACAGTCATAAGCTCTGCTTTCGTTGGCTTCTTAGTTACAGTCAAAACCCTCTTGCATTCCCACGCGAAACTTTTAAGCTTTATGAAAATGCCCATAACCATTTTGCTGCCTCTTTAACCCCCTAACTAACCGCCATTTTAACGCCTGACTTAAACCCAAATCGGCTTTGCCGATTGGGCCCAGTCGGCTCCCGACTTGGGAAACATATCTAAAATTCGCCTTAACAACCCAGAATAGCTGCTCGTTTTTAAAGCTTGCGGTTTTCTATTTTTAATTGATAACAAGATTTAAATATTTGTTCTACTTAAAGTAGTAAAAAATACTACCAAAGGTGGTAAAAGATGCTAAAGACTGTAAAAATACCTGAAGAGGCGTACAAAGATGCGAAGAGGCTAGGAAAAGTGCTGGAGGAAGAAAAGGCTATTGCCGGGGTTTACAATGTTACACTCTCAGCTGCTGTTAGTTTCGCCCTAAACAGAACGCTTGAAGAACTGGAAAAAAGGAGAAGGTTCAGGTCTGCTGCTGGCGGCTGGAAGGATGTTGACACTGATAAGATGATAAAAGAAATTTACGAAGGTAGAAAAACCGGCACAAAATGGGACATAAGCTTTGATTAATGGTGAGTTCAGGTGTACATTGTTGATACAGATGCTTCGATAGAGTATATGAAAGGCAACCCAACTGCCATCAGTTTGCTGAACTCACTTGAAAACCTCCATCTTACAACAATGACGATAGGAGAACTTTTTTTTGGAGCTTATAATTCTGAAAAGCCCTCCAAATTCCTGCCCGTATTAGGAGATTACATCCAAAGGTTCAGCTATCTTAGCATGCAGCTATGGGACTCTGTAAAGTTCGGGAAAATAAAGGCGGCATTGAGGAGAAAAGGTGCTATAATAGGAGATCCTGACATAATAAATGCATCAATAGCCTTATCATACGATTTTACTCTTATAACAAGAAACGTAAAGCATTATGAGAGAATAAAGGGGCTAAGAATACTAAAATTGCAGTAAGATTAATCCACGAACTCTATGCCGAGCTCGGACTCCATCTCCTTCTTTATCTGTGGGATTTTCCTGTGGCCGAGGATTTGGGCTGACTTGACGCCTGTGACTATCAGCATTGCCCTGACTGTCCTGGCAAGGTCCTCGTAAATCTGCGCGCCCCAGATGACCTTTGCATTTTCATCAAGCTTCTGGCTCACTGTCTCAACAACCTTCCTTGCCTCTTCCAATGTCATGTCCGGTCCTCCGGATATGTTTATCAGGGCACCAGAGGCTCCAGAGGTGTCAACATCAAGCAAAGGGTTGTTTATTGCCTTCTCAACCGCCTCAACAGCCCTGTTCTCCGAATCAGACTCGCCAACGCCAATCAGCGCAACACCGCCGCCGCCCATCACAGTGCGAATGTCGGCAAAGTCAAGGTTAATCAGGCCAGGCTTTGTGACCAGCTCAGCTATCTCTCATCAGCAACCTTAAATGCAGTCAGCAGCGGGAGGTCTGGAGCCAGTTCAAGGAGCTTGTCGTTCGGAATAACTATCAATGTGTCACTTATTGATTCGAGCTTTTCCAGGCCGCCAAGGGCGTTGTCATACCTTCGGTTGCCTTCCATCGAGAAGGGCAGGGTAACAACGCCAACGACAAGCGCGCCAAGCTTCTTGGCAACATCAGCGATAACAGGGGCAGAGCCTGTGCCTGTTCCCCCGCCAAGGCCGCATGTGATAAAAACCATGTCCGCTCCGGTCAAGGCATCCTTAATGTCATGCTCTGTTTCCCTTGCGGCTTCCTCCCCAATCCTTGGGTCAGAGCCGGCTCCCAAGCCGTGAGTGAGCTCCTTTCCAATCAGGATCTTCCTGTCGGATGTTGTGTAAAGCAGGTCCTGGGCGTCAGTGTTAACGGCTATCGTTTCAGCGCCAACAACGCCAACCTCAGAAATTCTTGTTACTGTGTTGTTACCAGCTCCTCCGCAGCCCACAACCTTTATCGTGGCCCTGTGCTTCGAAAGAAGCTGCTCAAGCTCGGCATCAGCAGTATTGGTCTTGCTCAATGACCTTACCGTGTCCTTGGTTGAAAGCACAACACTCCCCATAAAAACCCCTCAAAACCCCTTACTCACACGCTCTTTTGAATCAGTTATCAAAAGCAACTCATTTTAGCCCTCCTACTACTATTTATATTTTTTCGTTAAACAAAATTTGGCACCGAGAAACTTTGTTTTATGCAGTGACGAAAAATGTTTGAAAATTAAATTTTGATTGACCTTTTTTCTAAAAAGGTCATGCTATGGTTGCTGGGATGATTGCGGCGGCTGCGGCTCTTGCTTTTGCGGCTCCTCTGATTTGGCTGCCTTAACCACGAAAGAGATGCCTTTAAGCTCTGGTATGGTTGACCTGAGCTTCTCCTCCATGTCCTTCTTCAGCTCTTCAGGAACCTCCTGTGGAAACTCAATGGAAGCAGAGCCATCGGTTGTTACAGAAACTTTCACGGCATTAGCGCTTATGCCAATCAGCCTCAGCATGGCATTAATCTTTTCAGAAAGGTCGGTGATTATCCTCTTAACTGTAACTTCGTACTCAATCTCCTTACCGGAGAGTGGATGGTTGAAGTCAACAATGGTCCTTCCACCGGCAACAGTGCGCACTGTGCCAACTATGCCGTCAATGTTGACCTGCATGCCAGGAAAAGGAGTCATCTGCTGCTGCCTGAACTTAGCTGTCGAAACAAGCTGAATCAGCTTGCCGTTCTTCTTCCCAAAGGCCTCCTCAGCAGGCAGCTTAATCGTGTAGCTCTTGCCAATTTCCTTGCCAACAAGCTGCTTGTCCAACCCAATCACAAGGTGCCTTTTGCCAATGCAGACAACCGCAGGGCTGTAAGCCGTGTGTTCGTCAAAAATCCCGCTTTCCTTCGCAACAGCAGCAGAGGTTGTGTCAAAAACCTCCCCGCCACCAGCAACCCTGCCAGTGTAGTCCAGCTCAACAAAATCGTTTTCCTTTATCGTTTGTGCTGTTGCTGCCATGTCAGTAACCATAAAGAATCCGAAAATTTGGAGGGTTTAAAAAAGTTCTTGTTTTGGGTTCTGTAAAGGTTTTCTAGTTCCTGCTCAACTGGGTGCTAATATATTGCTCAAACCGTAGCGGGTTAAATACCTCAGGACTCTTTGGCACTAGTTCAAGTTCAATACCAATGGCACCCATACTCTCGACTAGTGGTCTTGCCCTTACTGACATGTAGCCAAACGTTTCGCCCCTTACTCCAACGTGCCTCAACATGCCTGCAGCTGTGCCGTAAGCCACAGCGACTTGTGCAGCCAACTCGTCGACAGAGCCTTTTTTTACCATGCCCCTCACCAAGGCAAAGTCGCCTGCATTCACATTTTGCACAACCACATTCATATGCTTAGGAGCATGCTCAGACAGCACAGGATACCATTTATCCAAGTTTGCCAGAACTCTCTTACCATCAGTAAAGCTACTTACAACCAAGGCAATATAGCGTTTCAAACCTGGGAGGACCTGCGTAGTGCCATCATCTGACACCATTCTGGCAAGCTCGCTTCCCAAAAACCCTCTTTCGATAGCCTCGGAGATTTCGGAAAGCGCCCGAAAAGAGCCTTCTTCAAATAGTTCATCCCGCATTTCGCACACCTTTTTACTAATTGAGCACTTTTTTGATTTTTTGAATTTCAGATTTAAATAGTTTACACATATACAGAACTTACAAAATACGAAATCAGCATGACTCGCAGCTTTTCTTCACCGCTTCAACAACCTTTTTCACAACCTCTTCAATAGTTGTTTTAGTGGTGTCAATGACGAGGTCGTACTGCTTCGTGTCGTAAGGATTCAGCTTGTAATACTTCATGTAGCGCAGCTGCTCTGACCTTTTCCTTTTGCGGATGCCGGCGAGCGTTGAAGCAAAGGTTGTGCTTTCCTTCTCAACCTTCCTGCCTCCCATCTTTTTTTTGATGTCTGAGAAAATCCTCTTTGCCGCCTCTTTATCGTCCACATCAAGAAAAACCTTGAACGACTTAGGGATAAAGTTGTAGGCCAGGCGGGAGTCCATAACAAAATCGTCTTCCTCCTTCCCAAGCTTTCTGGTTCTCTCATCCAGCTCGCGGTCGATTGAGCGGTCTTTCTCGGCTATTTTGCTTATCTCAAGCAGCGACATGCGCCGTTTTGCGGCAATCTCCCTCATGAAATCGCCTGCAGAATGGTGCCTGAAGCCGAGCTTCCTTGCGACCATTTTGGCTACTGTGCTTTTGCCAGAGCCTGGGGCGCCTGAGATGGTTATTATCATGGTACTAATGACAGCTAAAACAGCTTTTTAAAACTATTGCAGAATAAAGGTACTCAATCCTTTTCCATCAGTATCTCAATGACCTTTGCATATGCCGGCCTTGTGATGAAGACACCAACGGACATGCCTATGATTGTCGTGAGGGCAAAGCCCCTGAGCATGCCGGCCCCGATGGCGAACAAAGGCAGCATGGCAACTAGCAGCGTGAAGTAAGCGCCGAATATGACTGCGAAAGCCGACTTGAGCTTTTCCTTCCAGGAAACAATCCTGCGCTGCTCTCCCTTAAGCGCATCATCGGTAATGACTATCTGGTCATTAACCCCGGTTCCGACAGCAGCTATTATGCCTGCTATGGCCGCGAGGTCAATGGTCCAGCTCAGGAATGGAAGGAGCGAAGCGAATCCCAGCATTATGAATATTTCCAACAGGCTCGTGAACATCATTGGAACAGCAATCTGAAGCTTCCTGTAGGCAAAGGCGAGAATGCCAACAACGAAAAGTATGGCAATGAGCCCGACTTTTATGGCGTTGCCAAGGAACTTCTCGCCAAGTATTGGCGAAATTGAATCTGTTCTTACAATCTCAAGCTTTACAGGCAGGGAACCGGTTACGAGTATTGTCTGCAGGCGCCTCATGCTGCCCTTCTTGCCTGTTGCGGCATCCAGGGCAAACTTCCTGCTCTGGCCAGATCCCACACCGGTTATCCTTATGGCTGTAACAGCGTTGCCTTTGAGGTCCTTGTCTATCTGCAGCTCATCAACGAGCTCATCATCAAGGTAAAGCTGCAGCGGCTGGCTAAGGTGCTGGTCAATAACAGCAAGCTTTGCCGTTGCGGCTGCCTGCTTCGCAGCTGCCTGCTGGCTTAGTGAGATGGTAAAATAGAATGCACAGGACCATTCAGAGGCTGATGACTGTGCGCAGCCGTAGCTTGGGTCAATGCCTGAGCACGTAGCGCTCCTGCACACATCAGTTATTTCATTTCCTGCAAAGACAGTTTCGTTAGCTATTTTTGCCTCAAACTTGCCCTGCCTTGCAATGAGCTGCCTGACATCTGACTCATCTGCGCCAGCCACTTCCACCATGATGAACTGGTTGTCTGAAAACAGGTCAGAAGCATCCCTCACCGTGACATCGCTCAGGCCGAAAAGGTTAAGGCGCTTGTTCATGTTGGCAATGACAATAGCCATGTCATCCTTTGACAGGCCCTTTTCAGGCTTAAGAAGCACCCTTGCGCCGCCCTGCAAATCGAGACCGAGGCGGAGGTTTGTCTTTTGAACATTAGCGACTTTAAGCCCCAGGTCCTCAACGCCAACAATATCCTCTGCTGTCTTATTGACGAGGATTCTCCTGGTCTCATTTGTTGTTGCGTTAACAACTACGTCCTTTTCCTCAAGCTCGGGAAGGGTCCTTATGATAACCTGAGGCTTGGCCGTAAGCCTGTAAAATGCCTTGTTAGTTTCAATGCGAATGCTCTGGTTTATTTCAATCCCAGAGACGGAAGCTGCGTAGTCCTCAATTGCCTTTACATTGTTGTCGTCTATGGAAACAATAACTTCCTTGGACGTGGATGATGTATCGCTTTCTGCGACCTTTATTCCGGCATCATAGGCAGCGCTGCCCTTTTCAACCCCGCGAATTGCTACGCCCTCCATCCCAAGAGAAAACGGAATGCCTGTTGACCATACCGCTATCAACACCGCAGCTATTACAATCAAAACCCTGAGGTTTGTGATTATCCTCCTGAACTTGCTTTTGGTAGACATTTTTTTTACACCGCTCAAGCTCCGCCGAGCTCTAAGCCATTCCCTTCTTCTCAAGGTACCATCTCAAAAGGCCAGCATTGGTTATCCACGTGTGGATTATGTCAAAAATCATCCCTGCGCTCAAGATGAACATGATCTGCTTTATGGTTTCTGATTCTGCGAAAAAATATCCGGCTATAACGGCACAAAATGCCGTGAGGCTCATCATGATACCTGTCTTGACTGCTGACCTTATCCTGTCAAAAAGCTTAAGCTCGCCGCCTTTCAAAGCCCGGACAGTCAGCAGGATGTCAGTGTCAACAGAGTAACCAATCAGCATGAGGAAAGCGGCAAGGCCGGCAGCCGAGACGTGTATACCGCTGAATGTCACAACAGCCAGCGTGCATACTATGTCAACAAATGCGGTCCACACAACGAACACTCCTGGGAGCCACAGCCACTTTCCGGCAATAATCCTGAAGTATATGAAAACGGCTATTGCCATGAAAACGAAAGCCAGTAGCATCCCGATTATCATCTGCCTGAAGAAGCTCTGGCCAAATGTCGCGCCCACCCTCTGAACAGTTAACTCGCCCTTGTTCACGTCCAGCCTGCTGCTGAGGAGATTAAGCATGGCATCTATGTCTGATTCTGACTCGATATTTGCCTCAACCACAATGCCAACGCTCTTGCCAATTTGGGTGAGCTTCCTGACGCCCACGTCAGAGCCAGGAAAGCGCTGTGAAAGCTCATTCTCGAGGGCAACATCCTCGCTGAAATCGGTAGCTGCTGAAACGCTTATGCCCCCGCTGAGGGAGATGTCCTTCTTGAAAAAGCTGCCCGTTGATGAGTAAGACTGCAATAGTATAACCGCAGCTACAATTATCACAGCTGCCGGGATAACCAAGAGCTTCTTGTATTGCTTGTCGTAGATGCTGATTACCGATTCTTTTAATGACGCAATAGATGCAGACTTAGATGCGGACTTTTCGCTTCCGCCGCCCTTCTTTTGCGGCTGCTGGTGATGCTGCTGTGCCTGCTGACGATGTTCCTGTTCGCTGTTGCTGCTGCTAATTGCAGAACTTTGCCCAGAACTGTGCTGATTTTGCTCTTCTGCCATCACAAGCCAGAACTTTTGGAAGCTTAATAAATGTTGCGGAAACAAATCAGGCTTTGAACGAGCTTAACGTTTCTTTTTCCTGTTCAGTGTGTCACCAATGACCTGAAAAAGCGAGAAGCCGCCCCATACGGCGTTAAGAATAAGGAAGGGCCACGCCTTGAGGGCAAAAGCGTAGTAAACCAGCATAAAAGCTCCAACGGCGTTGGCAGCGTCGTAAGCCGTGCTGTCCTGTGAAAGCTTTTTCATTTGGCTAAGAACGAAAAGCGCAAGGATTATCGCCATCCCCAATACGCCAATTAAAAGAGTCAAATCCGCCATTTTTACATTTCCTTCTAAACCTTAACCCTGTACTTCCTCTCAATCGCTGCCCGGATGAGCCCGTAGTAAAGGGGCGAGGGCTTTTCAAGCCTGGACTTGTATTCCGGATGTGCCTGGGTTGCGGTGAAGTATGGATGCGATGACTGGGGAAGCTCAATGAACTCTGCAAGCCTGCCGTTTCGCGATGTGCCTGAAATGGTCATGCCGTTCCTTTCGAGGATGCTGTGGTATTTTGGGTTGACTTCGTAACGGTGGCGGTGCCTTTCAACGGCAACGCTGCTCTTGTAAAGGTTCGCAACAATAGTGCCTTTTTTCAGCTGCGCTGTTTCAGCACCCAGCCTCATCGTGCCGCCTAGCTCCTTGACTTTCTTCTGCTCGGGAAGAATCATTATGACGGGATTGGAGGTTTTCGGGTTAACCTCGGTGCTGTTGGCGTCCTTCAGGCCGCAAATGTTCCTGGCAAACTCGACAACCGCCAGCTGGAGGCCGAAGCACAGGCCAAGGAATGGCACATTTTTCTCTCTCGCATACCTTATCGAAGCTATCTTGCCCTCCACGCCGCGAGCTCCAAAGCCTATGGGCACAATTATGGCGTCCATGCTGTGCAAAGCTGAGTCAACTGTTACCTTTCCATCCTCAATGTCAGTAGTTTCAATAAATGTTATCTCAACTCCGCAATTGAGGTTGGCGCCGCTGTGGCGCAATGCCTCTATCAGGCTGGCATAAGAGTCGTTAAGGGCAGTGTACTTGCCGCAAATCGCGACCTTGACCCTGTACTTCGGAGCCTTGATGTTTGAAATCAGCCTTCTCCACTCGGTAAGGTCCTTCACAGGGGAAAACCTGAAGTGCTTTGCAAGCAGCGAAAGCATGCCCTGCTCCTCAAACATAACAGGCACCTCATAAATGGTCTCGATATCCTTCCCTGAAATGACCGCTTCCTCAGCAACATCGCAGAACAATGAAATCTTCTGCTTTGACTCCTTGGACAAGTGCTCCTCGCTCCTGCCTATGATTATGTCAGGCAAAATACCAAGGGACCTCAGCGTTTCAACATCCCTCTGTGCAGGCTTGGTTTTCTGCTGCCCGATGCTCTTAACGTAAGGAACATAGCTCAAGTGGATGTATAATATGTTCTCATGGCCGACCTCCTTCTTAAGCTGCCTCGCGGCCTCAATAAACCAGGAATTCTCAATATCGCCTATGGTGCCGCCAATCTCAATCAGGACAACATCAGCTTTCTCAATCCGCGCTATCTCCATCCATTTGGCCTTAATCTCATTGGTTATGTGAGGGATGACCTGGACAGTCTTGCCAAGGAAAAGCCCCTGCCTCTCCTTTTTGATTATTGACTCGAATATCTTGCCTGTTGTCAGGTTCCAGTCCTTCTTGCAGTTGATGTTGAGAAAGCGCTCGTAATGGCCGAA
>JACPIH010000031.1 GCA_016188155.1 Candidatus Woesearchaeota archaeon
ACTGGATGAAGACTTGTAGGATATTGGCATATTCTTTGTGTGCACCTTGAATGTCTCAAATCTGGAAGCAACATCCGGCACCGGCGTTAGTATTAGCCTGTCAAACCTTCCAGGCCTCAGCAGTGCCGGGTCTATCATGTCCGGCCTGTTGGTTGCCCCTATTATTACTATGTCGTAAAGGTCTTCCAGCCCGTCTATTTCTGTGAGTATCTGGTTGACTACCCTTTCTGTGACGTGGCTGTCGGTGCTTGCTCCCCTTTTTGGGGTCAGCGAGTCGAGCTCATCGAAGAATATTATTGTTGGCGAGGTCTGCCTTGCTTTCTTGAATATTTCCCTGACTGCTTTTTCTGACTCGCCCACCCATTTGGATAGCAGTTCAGGCCCCTTGACCAGTATAAAATTTGCTTCTGATTCTGTGGCTACAGCCTTTGCGAGCAGTGTTTTGCCAGTTCCTGGCGCTCCGTAAAGCAGTATTCCCTTTGGCGGCCTCACGCCGAGCTTTCTGAATGACTCAGGGTTCTTTATAGGCCACTCAACGGCCTCTTTCAGCTGCTGCTTCACATTATGAAGCCCGCCGATGTCACCCCATTTTATGCTTGGGATTTCCACGAGAACCTCCCTCATTGCTGACGGCCTTACCACCCTTAGCGCTTCTGTGAAGTCTTTCTTCTCCACTATCATCTTCTCAAGGACTTCCTTTGGTATCGGCTCGCTTTCCTCCAGCTTCAGGACTTCCGGCAGCACTCTCCTTAGTACATTCATTGCTGCTTCCTTGCACAGCATTGCCAGGTCTGCCCCGACAAACCCGTGGGTTATCCTTGCTATGTCAGTGAGTGCCTTTTCCCTTTCCTTGTCAGCAAGCATAGCATACTTGTTCTCGCCGAGTGTCCTGCCAAGCGGCATGTTTCTCGTATGTATCTTCATGATGTCAAGCCTGCCTTCCTTGCTGGGAACGCCTATCTCTATCTCCCTGTCGAACCTCCCAGGCCTTCTCAAGGCGGGGTCAAGCAGGTTTGGGACGTTTGTTGCTGCAATTACGACAACCTTTCCCCTGTCCTTCAGGCCGTCCATCAGGGCAAGCAGCTGCGCAACCACCCTTCTTTCCACTTCTCCGTGAAGCTCTTCCCTCTTGCTTGCTATCGCATCTATCTCATCAATGAAAATGATTGCCGGAGCGCTCTTCTCGGCTTCCTCAAACTTCTTCCTTAAGTTTTGTTCTGACTGACCATAGAATTTGCTATTATGAAGTAGTAACAATCCTGCTGTAAAATTGTCCTTGTCGACGGTGAAGTCGTATAATTCCTGTTCACCCAATGGCTCTATTTTTTCGACATTCTCCCATGCCAGGTCGCTTTTCATCAGCAACTTAAACTCTTTTTCAACTAATTCATCTGCAACACTGTTCTTCCGCGCTATCTCAAAAAGCCGCTGCATTGCGTGTTTGGTCATCTTGTGGTTTCCGTAAACGTAATAATCATGGTTCCTGAATTCTTTGTATGGGAGCTTTCTTACAACACTCATAAGAATATTTGGGCAAGGTATGTTTTCGTGCTCTTTTATCCTTCTTACTTTCTTTATCTGCTGAAGCTTGCCGAATTTCTCACTGCTGCTTCCGATTTCAGCAAATTTCATTCTGCCTTCATATCCGCGCACTACCAGCTTATGCATAAGCCCTTTTGGCGTTTTGTGCTCTTTCAGGTTGGTAGATATTCCGCTTTTGATCTGCAGAAGCGCCTGCATCTCCTGTAGGAATGCTTTTTCAACGCTGTAGAGAATAGGCGTCGGGTAATTCATACCGCTGATTTTCATTATGCTGACTGTGCCATCGCCTTCGAAGTATCCGCGTATGAATGCTTCTGTTTCTTTTTTCGGCAGCTTGTAGAAGTATCCCGGTATGGAAAGCTTGCTGCCATATGCAAAACCGACAAGTCTCAAGAATTCCACAAGAGTTCTTGAATAAACTGCTATTCTAACGTTCGCTTCATCTTCGTATTCTTTGCTGTTCTCTATTCCAAACAGGGTGGACAGAAGTTCTTTGTATCGCCGCAAAAGTTTTTCGTCTTTGTTTGCAAATACCACAGAATCGCCTTCCTTGCTTATGCTGCCTTCGGAAACGATGAAGCCAAGAAACTCCAACAGTTCAGGCGACGTCTTCTTTGGCAGAGAAATAAAATTGCTTCTGGAGAGATTTTTGCTCTTAAGGGCATATTTGCCGCCTTTCTGGACAATGTCTTTAATCTTGCTTATGAGTATTGCTTCAGATCTTTCTTCCATGGCGATCTTATTCAGCCGCGCAACGAAATCGCCTTCCTTTATCTCTTCAGCACGTTCCCATACAAGACTGCCATTTTTGTAAACAAGGAACGGCTGGTTTTTCGAAACTATAACCTCGTTGCCATCGCTTAACTTGAAATTGAAAGAAGGAGCTTTTAGTTTCGCAACATGCGTTATCATGGCTGCAGTTATGCCGTTGTCTTTGCCTATTGCAAATGTCTTTATCGGCTCTTTCAGCTTCTTTATGCTTATCCTTTCGCGTTCCTCGATGCTGCCGTCTTTCTCAAAGACGCTGGCTGCTTTCACATACCCTTTCGGGTTAGTGAATATTTTAGTTTCGCCGCCAACGCACATAATCTCCGGCCCGTTTATGTGCGTGAAGTATGCGTTTGTTTCGTTCGCGACGGCCTTGGCAACGAGCGTCTTGCCTGTTCCGGGAGGCCCGTGAAGAAGCACTCCTTTTGGCGCGTCAATTCCCAGCCTTTCGAAAATCTCCGGGTGCTTTAATGGGAGCTCGACCATCTCCCTGACTTTCTTTATTTCTTCGGACAAGCCGCCGATGTCCTCGTAAGTGACTTCCAGCCTGGGCTCTTCTGCCATGTCAGCTGCTTCCGGGTTGAATACGACTTCGGTGAGGTCTGTTATTATGACAGCGCCTTTTGGCAGCGTGTCAACAACTATGAACTTGATGTCGGAGAAGCCGAGGCCCATCACGTCCTCGTCAACCTCATCAAGCATCTTGAATATCTCTTCAAATGGGCTGTGGACGAATGTTGTCCTTCTTCTGGTGGTGCCGCCCAGGGCCACAATGTCGCCCTTGACGACCGCCCTTCCGAGAAGGCCTTGTTTGAATATGTCAGAAGATGCCCTTATCATGACGCCTTTTCTTGCCGGCGCAATTATGACTTTTTTGGCGCCTTTTACGTCAGCTTTCCTTACCTTTACGAGCTCGCCTATCCCTGAGTGGGCGTTCCTTCTTATTATGCCGTCCATCCTTATGATGTTCAGGCCTATCTGCTTCCGCAACCTTCAGCTTAAGCTCGGTTTCTGCCATTCTTTCCACTCGTGGGGTTTAGTAACTAAAATTCATTTATCAACTTTTCGCTGATGCTGCGTAGAAAAGCGCTTTACTTCCTTCCTTTCTGCTCTTTCTGCTGCTCGTTTTTTGATGAACCTTTTTCGCTAAAAAGGTTCTGCTGCTGTGAACCTTGCCCTTGCTGTTTGCCTGCTGTGAACCTTGGAATTGGGACTGGCGGCGGGAGCCCTACTGTGCTTGAAAGGCTGATTGCCTCAACTGTGGACCTCACCGATATCATGTCGTAAAGGTGTGCAGTTATGTCATCAGGGAACCGCTTGTCTTTTTTCCATGACTTCATGAGCTCATCATGCCTTTTCTGGTCTGAAAGGTACAGTATTTCGCCGTTTATTATGAGCGTGCCTATGTCTGGGACGTAGGTGTTCCTGTAGTCGAATCCTACCTTTATGCCTTTTTGCTTGGTGCTGCCCATCACAAAGTCTATCTCTTCCGCACTGATGAAGGACATGTGCGTGTTTATGTTGATGTTGCCCCTTGCCGCTGCCTTTTTCTCGGCAAGCAGCTTTGTGAAAGTAAACCCTGCAATCGTCATGGAAACGCGACTTACTCGGCAAATATTTAAAGGTTGTGTTTCACTCTCCACGGCCATGCTCCTAGCCGACATCCACGCGCACCTTGACATTTTTGGCGAAAATGAAAGAAAAGCTGTCGTTGAAAGAGCGATAGCCGCAGGCGTGAAGGTGATTATCACCAACAGCGTTGACCCAAAATCTATCCGAAAAACGCTTGAGCTGCAGCAGCGGTTTGGAATTGTGAAAGCTGCATTGGGATTATATCCAACTGAGGCAGCAAGGCTGTCGGCGGCAGCGATTGAAAGCGAACTGAATTTTATCCGCAGCTGCAGGGACAGGATAGTTGCGCTGGGAGAGATTGGCCTTGACTATCAGGAAGCCAAGGGTGAGAAAGAGAGGCAGCGGCAGCAAAGATTGTTTGAGAGGCAGCTGGAATTGGCAAACCAGCTTGGCAAGCCCGTCATTGTCCACTCAAGGCAGGCGGAAAAGGGTGTTGTGGCCACGTTGATTCGCTGCGGCTGTAAGCATGTTGTGCTGCACGCGTTTCATGGCAGCGTAAAGCTGGCGAAAGCGGCAGCGGAAGCTGGGTTTTACGTAGCCATCCCGACAAATATTTGCAGGAGCAGCCATTTTCAGGCGATAGTTAAGGAGCTGCCCCTTTCAAGGCTTCTTACTGAAACCGATGCCCCTTACCTGGCTGCTGAAAAGGACGGCAAGAGCGAGCCGGCACACATTGCAGCAGCTATAAGGCAAATCAGCAAAATAAAAGCCGTGGATGAGGCAGAGGTTGCAAATATCTTATTCAGCAACTACCAAAGGTTATTCGCATAATCAGCCAATTGTTCACCGAAACATTTATAAACGCGATTCGGCATTTTTTTGTGTCTGCTTGATTTTGAATGATTTTGAAAAAAGGTGCGTAGCTGCGGCATAAAATGCAGGCATGAGGGCATGAGTTAGATTTAGCTTTTAAGAAAAGGGCTGTTAAGAATGGTGCAATCTGATTTTAGGAACGCGTTGGACTTCCTGGATAAGATTGGGGTGTTTGATGTTGTCCTTCCTTTCCTTCTCATATTCACAATTGTTTTTGCAATGCTTGAGAAGACTAGGGTGTTTGGCACAGAGGAGGTTGAGGGCAAGAAGTACACCAAGAAGAACCTTAACGCCCTGGCCTCTTTCGCGATTGCCTTTTTCGCCATTGCCTCTGCAAAGGTGGTTAACGCCTTGACCCAGATATCTGCAAATGTGGTCATACTGCTTTTTGCTTCAGTCTTCTTCCTGATGCTTGTCGGCTCTTTCCACCCTCAGGCTGGCGCCGAGGGCTTTGCACTTAAGGGATGGACCCAGGGCGCTTTCATCATAATAATGTTTTTGGGCCTTGCCGGCATATTCCTCAACGCCATCAAGACAAATGATAATCAGACGTGGCTGGAGCTGCTGTTTAACTGGCTTGGCCAGTTTTCAACCAATGTGTCAGTTCCAACCATCATCCTCATGGGCCTGGTTATTGGAGCTATTGTGTTCATAACCAAGGGCGAAAAGCCCTCCGGAACTGGAGGGGGCGGCGCTGCCCACCCGTAAAAAGGGGAGATATAGCAAGATATAAAAAGAACTAAAACAGTTAGAGAACAAAAAAAAGCGATGGTGTAAAAAAATGTTGCCGGTGGTGCCTGTTGTGCTTCAAGCGTTCTCAGGCGTGAGGACTGTGCCTGACTTTCTTGTCCAGCTTGAGCAGTTTGGGCTGCTTGACGCTGTGCTGCCTTTCATACTTATATTTGCAGTTGTATTCACCGTAATCAGGACCACAAAGGTCCTCGGGGATAAAAAGGGCATACACACCTTGGTTGCGATTGTGATGGCCCTTCTCGTTGTTGTCCCGCACGTTCTTGGCACTTATCCGCCTGGGCAGGATGTTGTTAACATCATCAACACGGCGCTGCCTAATGTTTCGCTGGTCATTGTCATCATTGTCGCTGCCCTCATCCTTGTTGGCATCTTCCGCCCAAACAAGGAAGGAGTCCCAATGGGCGGATTCTTTGCTTTCCTGAGTGTGGGCGCCATCATTTACATTTTTGGGCTTTCGGCAGGCTGGTGGGAAACCTTTGGCGGCCTGTCGTTCCTGTCAAATCCGGACATACAGGCGCTGCTCGTAATCGTGCTGGTATTTGCCTTGGTAATCTTCATGATTACAGCTGATAACCCTCTTGAGGATGCTGGCGCCGCTTGGAGGAGGCTTACCGGTGGCAGGTAGCCGAGTAATGGCAGGCAAAAAATGGCAACAATCCTTGACTTGGGCCTTTTGAAGGGCTTTACTGACATATTTGTCTGGATTCTCATCTTTCTCATAGTTTATGGCGGGCTGGAAGTTACCAACCTGCTGAAGAACAAGGGGCTGCACGCGCTATTCGCTTTTGTCATAACAGCGGTTGTTGTCCTCACAGGGGGAGCCACTAACATAATAACAGCGATGGCGCCCTGGGTTATTGTTATCGCTGCAATAATGTTCTTTGTGCTGTTGCTTGCCGGCTTTGCAGGCATCAAGCCCGAAACAGTAGTTAGTACTTTTGGCGGCAAGGGCACAGGTCTTGTCTGGTATGTCCTAGTTCCCCTCATAGTCATTCTAATTATTGCATGGACGCAGGGGCCGCAGGAAAAGGTTGTGATAAACCCGGCAACCGGTGAACAGACAGTTGTTGAGCAGGCGCAAAGGCCCTTCGTTGGGGTTCTTACCAACCCTAAGCTTCTTGGGCTCTTCCTCATAATGGGAGTGGGGGCAATGACGCTTGCTCTCATGACTGGCGGCGGTGCAGTTAGCCCGTTAAAATAAGAACATGAATTGTTTTCCGTTTACTTTACTTTTTCTTTTGCTGCTGCGGAGACTTCATAACCTTGGTTATTCTCGAGAGCTCGTTCACGTTTTCCGTCATGGTTGGTATGATTTTCTGGAAAACCTGCTCTAATGCCTTCATCTCTGTGTTGACGTCTTTCACGCTCTTGTCGTAGTCGCTTACCTTGTCAACCACGCTTCGCTGCAGGTTGTCAAAGCCTGTTTTAAGGTCAGAAAAGCGCTGCTCAATCGTTGCCATTCTCTGCTCCATTGAGCCTTTCCATTCCACGAGCTTGTTAAAGTCCTTCATCAGGTCCTGCCATTTTTCCTCTATTATCGCCTCGCTTATCTCCTCAATCTTTGCTGAGGTGTCATAGCCGCCATAGCTCGCCGGTTGTGATGGGAAGCTTCCGCCCTGTTGCTGGAATTGCACTGGTTCCTGCCCGGGCTGCTGCCCGCCCTGGCCAAAGTCTTCGCCAAGCCCGGGCAACCCTGAGAATTCATCAGCGGTCTGCGGCCCTGTGATTGAAGACTCATTGCCCATTTCGTCCAGTCCTGGGGGCACTGGCGGCATTCCCAAATCTGCCGGGCTTTCCTGGCCCTGGCCTGTTCCGGCCATTCCTTGTGGGCCAGGCTGCATGAATTGCTGTCTCTGCGCTGCTCTTTGCGGCGTTCCCTGCATTCCTGGCTGCGTGCCCTGCGGCATTCCTTGGAGGGGTGAGGGCACCCTCAAGTCTGCCTGGTTGAACGCGTCAAATATCTGGTGGCTCTGGAAGCCGTTGCGCTGAAGCGCCTGGACTATCTGATTATTGGACAAGCCCTGCCTGCGCATCCTTACCACATCATCAACAGGCACTCTCGGCCCCTGAAACGGCTCCTCCTTTTTCTTGCCAAAATTAAAAAGCCCCATGGTCACCACTTTTTCATTTAATAGCGCTAATTTGTGATAATTGTTTTTAAAGCTTTTGAATGGCAAAGGGCTATTCCTCTTTTCCTGTGCCCTGCCCGCTGAGTTGCTCGTTCTGCTGGCTCAATGCCTCTTCAACCGCCTGCCTGACAATTCTGTCGACTTCATTTTGCGTGACAAAGCCCAATGGCTCAATGAGGTTGAGGTATTTTTTTATGACTTCAACATCCTCAACCTTTGCAAAGCCCTGAAGCTCCCTTATTACCGCTTTTATCTTTTCCGTGAGCTCGGCAATCTGGGCTTTTATGTCCGAAACATCGCTGCCTGCCAGCTTTATCTCCGATTTTATCTTTCTGTCGCTTGAGAGCATGTTTTCTTCTGTTACCTGGCTTCTTCGCTCAAGGTTGGAAAACCTTTCCTCAATTGTTCTGAGGCGCCGCTCGGCTTCGGCAACGGCCTGGCTGAGTGATGCAGAAACAGATGCGTCTTGCGTGTTCTTCTTGCCGCTTGGGAACATGCCCGTATCCATAAAACTATATAAAGAAGCAGTAATATAAATAGGTTTGGTATGACCTTTTTTCGTAAAAACCCAAGTCGTGTTTCACACGACTGGGCCCATTCGCAAATCGGGCAACACAGCATCGGCAGCAGCCGATGCGTATCGACCCGAGGTCGATAGCCCGATTGCGCAGTCGGCTGCCGCCGACTTGCGCCATAGGCGAATTGGGGGTCAATCAAAAAACAGGGTTGACAAATGCCTGAAAAAAGAGGGGACTGCTTCAGTTACGAGACGTACAAGGAGGGCGAGGACCTAGTCCTAAGAATAGACGCGGAGACCTGCCCCTTTTTCCCTTCAATCGAGGCCAGCGCTGTTTGCATGTCTGCGGTCATTGACAAGCTGGTTCAAAACCCCAGCATCACCAGGGTTGTCTTTACGCAAAAAAGGGATTATGAGTACGATTATGGGCAGGTCAGTATGCTTGCAGAGATAGGCAAGCTTCGCAACCAGATAATCAAGCAGCAGGTTCTTTTTACGCTTTCCTCGCTTGGCGGTATTTTTACCGGCCCAGCTGGTGAGAGGCGCAGCTATGAGATAAGGAACATAGTTTACAACAAGCTAAGGAATGACCCCGTTGCAGCTTATGTTGAGCTTCGCAGGATGCACAGGGAGGAAAAGGTTGCCACTGAGAGGGCTGCCCAGCCGGCTGCCGGAGCTGACAGGTACCTTCAGCTTGTTGAGTCGCTTCTTAATGCGCTTGAAAAAACCGAGCTGATGCTGAAGGCAAAGCCTCACCTGCAGGATTACAAGGAAGGCGACAGGGGCATTTATCGTTATGTCTTTAACCCCCTTGCCAAGCCTGATTTCATGTTCACCAGGCTCATGGCTGCCTTTCCGCAGGATGGCGAGGAAATTGACAGCTACACTGTTGAGGGGGCTGACATTACCCTGTTCAAGCTCCCCTCCACGGTCCAGTACCTTTACCACGTTGTGCCTCCGGAATTCAAGCTTACCGAAGACAAGTACGAGCTTCTCGATTCTGCCAAAAGGATAATCTCAGAGCATAAGCCGACAAGAAGCGAGTTCATTGACCCTGAAAGGGTCAGGCAGGTGTTCTTTAACGTTGGCAGCGATTTAATTGAGGAGCTCGCTGACCAGAAGCAGCTCAAGCTCCGCACTAAGGAGGTTGAGGAGCTCGCAGAAATACTTGTCCGCTATACAATCGGCTTTGGCCTGATAGAAGTGCTGCTCAAGGACGATAAAATCCAGGACATAACAGCCAACAGCCCCATGGGCAGGCAGCCGCTCTTTATCGTGCACCAGGATTATGATGATTGCATGACAAACATCATTCCTACTTCGAGCGATGCCGATTCCTGGGCTACCAAGCTGAGGCTGATGTCAGGAAGGCCTTTGGACGAGGCCAATCCAATACTGGACACAGAGCTGCTTGTTCCGGGAGCCAGGGCAAGGGTAGCCGTCGTCGGTGAGCCCCTGAACCCAAACGGCCTCGCTTACGCTTTCCGGAGGCATAGGGACAAGCCGTGGACCTTTCCCCTTTTCATAAAGCAGAGGATGATGACTCCTCTTTCAGCAGGGCTTCTCAGCTTTCTTATTGACGGCTCCAGGACAATGCTCGTTGCCGGCACAAGGTCTGCTGGAAAAACATCAGTGCTCGGCTCTGTCATGGTTGAGATAATGAGGAAGTACCGCATTCTTTCGATTGAGGACACTTTAGAGCTTCCTGTTGCGGCACTGAAGCAGCTGAACTACAACATCCAGTCAATGAAAGTCGCCTCGGCACTGACAAAGGGCACTACAGAGGTTTCAGCTGACGAGGGCATAAGGTCTACTCTGAGGATGGGCGACAGCTGCCTGATTATTGGCGAGGTGCGCTCACTGGAGGCACAGGCGCTTTATGAGGCAATGAGGGTTGGAGCACTTGCCAATGTCGTTGCAGGCACCATTCACGGCGACAGCCCTTACGGCGTTTTCGACAGGGTCGTTAACGACTTAAGGGTGCCCAGGACATCATTCAAGGCAACCGATGTCATTGTTGTTGCTAACCCGATTAGGACCCCTGACGGCCTGCACCGGTGGCGCAGGTTAACCCAGATTACTGAGGTTGGGAAATACTGGGAGAATGACCCGCTTCTGGAGAAGGGCTTCAAGGACCTGATGAAGTACGATTCCAAGTCAGACCAGCTTGAGCCAACCATTGACCTGCTTAATGGCGAAAGTGATGTCCTGAAATCCATTGCGGCGAATGTGAAGGACTGGGCTGGAAGCTGGGATGCGGTCTGGGACAACATCCTGCTCCGGGCCCAGGTAAAGGAGGCCATAGTGGACGCTGCTGATAAGACAGGCCAGAATGAGCTGCTTGAAGCGCCTTTTGTCGTGCAGGCGAATGACGAGTTCCACAAGCTAGCTGAGGAGGTAAAGGACGAGCTTGGCTCATACGACAACAAGAGGATATTCTTCGAATGGAACGAATGGCTGAAAAAGGCCGTCAAGAGAAAAGAGATTGAGGTTGTTTGATTTTTCATGAAAACTCCAGCAACATCTGCGGATGAGCCGCTAGCGAAAAAGTATTCTGGCATGCTTGATGAGGCAATTTCAGGTTTCAGCAGGAAGGGCAAGCCCCCTGCAAAGGCTGAAACGGCAAGTTCAAAACGGCTGGAACCGCTGCTTTCATCCAATTATATTGCTTTCAAGAGGGAGAACCTCCCAAGGCACTTGAGCTTTTACGAGCGGCTTTGCAACAGGGCTGAGCGCATTTTAAGGCTCAGGCTGAGCCAGAAGCAGACTGGTGAGATTCAGCAGTACATCTCGCTTTGCCACCTTGAGTCATCCCCGGCAGGGGCGATGAGCCTTGCAGTCATCGCTGCCGGGATTGTAACCCTGCTTGGGCTGCTTTTCGGGTTTACCGTTGTAAAATCAATGATTGTTGCTGCTTATGCCCTTGGCATGGGGCTGTTCACTTACGCTGCCCTGATAAAGGCGCCTGAGATCCTCGCGAACAATTTCCGGCTTGCCGCCTCCAACCAGATGGTGCAGTGCATCTTTTACGTTGCCACATTTATGCGCCACACTTCAAACCTTGAGCTCGCAATCCGCTTTGCAGCAGACAGGCTTACCCCTCCTTTGGCTTTGGACCTGAAAAAAATACTTTGGGATGTTGAGACCGGCAGGCTTGATACTATCAAGGAATCTGTTGACAACTATCTCGAAACGTGGAGGAAGTGGAACCTTGAGTTCATTGAGGCCTTCCATCTCATAGAGGGCTCGCTTTATGAGCCGTCCGAGGACAGGCGCCTGAACATGATTGACAAGAGCCTTGACGTGATGCTCCAGGAAACCTATGACAAGATGCTTCGTTACAGCCACGACCTCAAGAACCCAGTCACCATGCTATACATGCTCGGGATTGTGCTCCCTGTGCTCGGGCTGGTTATACTTCCAATGGCAGCGAGCTTCCTTACATCAGATACCCCGCCAATGAAGATAGCGCTTAACATAGCCCTTCTTTACAACATAATCCTGCCACTGGTGCTTTTCTACATGAGCAGGATGGTGCTTTCAAAAAGGCCTACAGGCTACGGCCAGCAGGACATCTCTGAGGCTAATCCTGATGTGCTGCAGCTCAGGAACATCCTGCTCCGTTTTGGGAAAAAGGTTATAACCATTAATCCAATCTGGCTGACGCTTGGCGTGATGTTTTTTGCAGTTTTTATCGGTATTGTCCCGCTGCTGCTTGGCGCGATACTGCCCCGGGATGTCTTGCTTAATGAGCGCACATTCGACCAGACCCTTAACTTCAGGTTTCTGGAGTACAAGCTGACAGGAACATCCCTTACAGGCCCTTACGGGCTTGGGGCAACAGTGCTCAGCTTTTTCATACCAGTAGGCATCGGAATCGGAATTGGCCTGTATCACAGGATAAGGTCAAGGAACGTCCTCAAGCTGAGGGAGGATGCCAATGCCCTTGAAGAGGAATTCTCATCTGCCCTGTTCCAGCTCGGCAACAGGATTGGGGACGGGCTGCCTCTGGAGCGGGCAATAGGCAAGGTTGGCGAGATGATGGCCGGAACAAGGTCTGGAGAGTTTTTCCAGCTGGTTAACCAAAAGGTTGTGAGGCAGGGCATGTCTGTTGAGGCAGCAATATTTGACCCAAAGAAAGGAGTTCTTCTGGAGTTCCCCTCGCCGCTTATAGAAAGCTCTATGAAAGTCCTTGTCGAAAGCGCAAAGAAAGGCCCAAGGGTGGCTTCTTCAGCGATGATAAACGTTTCCCAATACATCAAGGACATCCACAGGGTTGACGAGCGGCTGAAAGACCTGATGTCTGACATAATAAGCGACATGAAGCAGCAGGTTGGCGTCTTGGCTCCGGCAATAGCAGGCATTGTCGTTGGCATCACGTCCATGATAATAACCATAATAAGCAGGCTGAGCGAGCAGCTTTCTGCAATTACAGAATTCGGAGGCGGCGGAGAAGCTGGCATCCCATCCGGGCTGCTTAACCTATTCGGGAACGGCGTCCCGACTTATTTCTTCCAGGTAATAATAGGGCTGTACATCATTGAGGTCACAATAATCCTGACCATGCTGATAAACGGGATTGAGAACGGCTCTGACAAGGTCTCTGAGCGGTACATGCTCGGAACCAACCTCATACGGGGAACAGTCATCTACGGCCTAGTCGCTTTTGCTATCACGATGCTGTTCAACATAATCGCGGCAAGCATCATTGGAGGGATAGCGGCACCGGCGGTGTGAACAACAGAAAATCTTATATAGTAGCTATAACTAATTATAGGTTCTATTATAGGTTAATAGGTTAAGTAAAAATTTTGGCGAGGTGGTTAAGGTGAATCTTACAACAATTCAGATACGGAAAGAAACAAGGAAAAAGCTTGAGATGAAAAAGGCGCATCCTAGGGAAAGCTACGATGCTGTATTGCAGCGAATGTTTGAAACGGAAAGCATCCCTTCAATGGCTGAGATGTTTAAGATAGGAGACTCTATGAAGCAGTCACGAAGGTATTCAACTCGGGAAGTGGTAGAGTTAACTCACCACCTGAGGAATAAGAGATGACCAGTTTCATAGATGCGAACGTCATAGTAAAATCCTTTACAGACAACAACGACAAGGAAAAATGCAGAGCCGCATTGCAAGAGGAGTTCATTACCAATATTCTGTGCCTTGTCGAAGCTCAGGACGCAATATCAAAAATCAGCGGCAACAAAGTCTATGCAGCGAATTGCATCAAATCACTGCTTAAAAGCAGGGGAACAATTTTGCCGCTTGACAGGAACCTCCTATTTGAAGCGTTCAGAAGGATAGAAAGATACCCCCTCAACATATTCGACCTTATCCATTACGTAACAGCACTAACTAACAACTGCGCCAAAATAATCTCTTACGATAATGATTTTGACAACCTCGAAATAAAAAGGGAGGAACCGTGAGATGCGGCAGAGATATCCTGAAACAACAGTTGGTGCTTTAATCTTTAACAATGAAGGGAAAATCTTTCTAATGAAGTCGCACAAGTGGAAGGGAAAATACGTCATCCCGGGCGGCCACATCGAACTCGGCGAGACAATTGAGGAAGCCCTGAAAAGGGAAATAAAAGAGGAGACAGGCTTAAAGATCAGGGACATTGAGTTCATCCACCTGCAGGAATTTATTTTCGGCAAAGCCTTCTGGAAAAAGAGGCATTTCATCTTTCTAGACTACGCATGCAAGACAACCTCCAAAAAAGTGAAACTGAATTCGGAAGGGCAGGGATACGTTTGGACAACAGTTGAAAAGGCGCTAAAGCTACCTGTAGAGCCATACACAAAGAGGGCTATTGAAGCCTATACGAGGAAAAAAAGTTAAGTGCGGCGGCCAAGCAACCACGCTTTACGTTTTCCCCCAGGGCTTTTGCCATCAGGCAAAAGGGCTGAATGCGTCGGCCGGGAATTGAACCCGGACCATCAGCTTTCTTTACAACCTGTGGATTTCTTGGTCAAGCTTCTTTGCCGCGCCAAAGAAGGTTGTGTGGAAGGCTGAGGTCATGCCGTTAGACCACCGACGCGTGACCTTCTTTAGAAAAGAAGGTCAATCAAGAAAGTGGCTGCTGACGGTTTAAAAAGATTGTTCTTGATTGCAGCCGGCACAGGGCAAGAAGTATAAGGGACGCCGCGGGCGGGACCTCCACCTTGCCCTATTCGAGTCAAGGTTTTGAACCCGCATGAGGGTTCGGCACCCTCCCAGTTTCTTAGACTGGCGCAGCTACCGGTTTCTGCGTCCGCGGCAGCCCCTTTTCTTATTCGTCAAGGACTCTTCACATGCTTTGCCCTTGATTTATCGTAATTTTTCTCTAGAGTTTAGAATAATTACAATCTAAGTTGAAATATTTCTGCTTTTTCATGAAATTCCTGAAGATTTTTCGGCAAACATGAAAATTGTAAATTGGAAAAATGGCAAAAATAGAAAAGGTTAAATAGCACTTAATGTTTAATACCTCATATTGAGGGTTCGGCACTCTTAAGGCAGTAACCAGTTTCTGCCTTTTCTTCTTTTTTACTCTAAGGGTGAATCAAAAGATTTATAACCTGCCCAGTGGAAATAATCTTTTTGATGGAAACTATAATTATTTCGCTTGGCGGCTCTGTTCTTGCCCCTCACCAGATTGACGTTGGTTTTCTTAGGCATTTCAGGCAGCTTATCCTGAAGTTTGTGCATAATGGCAGCAGGTTCGTGATTATATGTGGCGGGGGAAAAACAGCTCGGGAGTACCAGGGCGCTGCGAGGAACGTTGTGAATGCTGTTCATGAGGACCTTGACTGGCTGGGCATACACGCAACAAGGCTTAATGCCCATCTGCTGCGAACAATTTTCAGGGAAGCGGCTTATCCCAGGGTCATAAAGAATCCTAACGAAAAAATCAAGCTAAAAGAATCGCAAAGAATCGTTGTGGCAGCAGGGTGGAAGCCTGGCCGCAGCACAGATTACATAGCGGTCTTGCTGGCGAAAAACCTGGGCGCGAAAACAGTCGTCAACATTACCAACACAGACTTCGTTTACGACAAGGACCCGACAAAATTTTCAGATGCAAAGCCATTGCGGCAGATAAGCTGGAAAGGCTTTAGAAAACTGATTGGAGTGAGCAAGTGGAGCCCAGGCCTCAACACACCCTTTGACCCTGTGGCTGCGAAGGTTGCTGAGAAGATGAAGCTGAAGGTTGCGGTGATGGGCAAGGACTTGGGCAACCTTGAAGGCTTCTTGACTGGCAGGAAGTTTAGGGGCACGGTTATATCCTAGTTCTTGCCTGCCACAATATCGGAAAGGCTTTTGCTCCCAAGAACTTCATTGCGAATACTGAATAATTCTTTCAGTTGCGGTTCTACAACTTGCCTGGCTTTTTCATATCTCACTACAGTGCCAACTTCAAAGCCATTAAGCTGGGCAGTTTCTGCAACATCGTGGCCTGCATCTCTGTTTTCATAAATGTTAAATGCGGTTACGTAACTGCCAGCCAGCCTTCTGCTATCTGGGTTCAGCGGCGACTTGCTTGCCCATGGTCTTGAGCCGATTCCTTTCAGAAGCTTTTCAAGCGTGGCATAGCTTCTTGGCCATGCAAGTAAGCTGCGCAGTTCTGTTGTTGTAAAAGGTAGGGGGTGAACTTTTTCTGCAAGCATCTTTTCCTCTGGAGTGACTCTGATGCGCCTCGTATAACCTATAACTCTCGTGAGCGATGGCAGACCAAGGCCTTTGATAACGGAGGCTGCTTCTGCTCCGTATTTCAAGCCAGCTGGGTGAGCAAGGCTGTCCCATGTTCTGCGTTCATCATTGTCTGAAGAGCGCCAATATTCTTGCAATAAGCAGTACACGCTTTCAGGGGCTAAAGAGGAGAGCGAGTGGTTTCTGTAATACGCCGCAGTGCCGTGCACAGCTCTTGGGTCTTTGCCGTGCTCCCGCACTATTTTTGCCATAACAGCATCGGGAATGGCGGGCTGTTGTAATTTTTTCAGCTTTCTCTTTTGCGCCATTCTTTTAATTCTCTCTTTTTGAGCTGCCTCTTTATCCCGCATTTCCGTACGTTTCGCACTCCAGACAGCGTGTAATGAGCCGTGATTTGGGTTACCGCATCCATAGCGGTGGTGAACATCGTAACCTTCAGGGGTTTTGACTGCATGGTGAACATGCATGTAATTGTGAACGCTGCCCCTCTGTATGTTTTCAGCAGCTGCAATGGCAGTGATTGCCTCGCCTTGGAATATCATCTGTTCAAGTCTCAAGTTGTGTTTGCGTATCGTTTGGCCATTACGCTCGCCGCCATCATCTGCCGATTCGGCAATATTTTCCAAAACCACGGATTTTTCTAAAGTTCTTGGCATTTTAGACCGCAACAGCTTTTAATGCAGGGTTTGCATCTGCCCTTGTCACAGCCCTGCTGTATTTTTCCGCCACCCTTTGCCTGGCGCCTGCCAGGTCAAATAAGTCGTAATAGCCTATCCCTAGCTCTGGCTGGTATTCGGTGACAGTTTTCCTTATGGCTTGCACAGGGTTCACCCTGAATTCCTTTGAGCTTTTGGCCAAGAATCTCATGTCTTGTAAAGAGTGAAGTGTTTTCTCAAGCCCATTTACAGTTACTGGTCGCTCGCCAAGCATGCAGCTTTCCAGCCTATCTACGTATTGGTTAAGCAATGCTATGGCGTCAAGCTGCCTTACATTAAATGCTCTGCCATATTTTCTGACTAGCGCAGTACTGTGAAATATGCTGCTGGCAACCTCATGTGGTGTGGGGGCTCTGCTGCTTTTTGCGCGTTTGTAAATTCTTCTGAACATATCGTGAGGCAGGGAGTACACGCTCCTCCCGCTGTCAAGGTTTTTATACCCCTCAGGAAAGACATGCAGCGCTAGTATGTCTGAAAGTGTGGGCTTCCCTTTCTCTCCTTCCATTGGCAGGGAGAGTGCTGTGTGTTTTAGCAAATCTATAGCTTCTTCAAGCTCATAAGTGCCCCTCACATCCCCGCCAACAACTATTCTGCCAATGTTTGCTTCAACAACATTTTTCCTTCCGGCAAGATTTATGTGCTTATACCAGTCTGCTCCCCCTATCCTTTTGTAGAGTCTTTGAAGTCTCGCATCACCTGAATCTCTTATGCCTGAACGTGTCAGTATGCTGAGGTTTTCAAGCGAGAGCCTTACCTCTTCGCCGCTTTTAAATCGTACAGGTATAATGCCTCCAAGGTATCTTGCGAGTGCATCAACTGGGGCGAGCACGTCATCATAAGTTATGGGCCTGTGCAGATTCCTTGCAACAGCCGCAGCGCTGCCTATCGAGTCTATCAGCTCGCTCCATGATGGGCCTCTTTTTGCCCTGTGGCGCTCTGAGATCCTTCTGTAAAGCCTGAACAGATCGTTATCGGTGCGCTTTGGTGTAATGGCACCAAGCTTGAACGGCCTTAAAAGGCCTAAGTCTTCCCTCATGCTTATAATCTTAAACCCGTCTTCTGTACGTATTGGAAGGGCGCCGCTGAGGTAGTAGAAAAGCTGCAGCTCATCCTCCATAATGCCTTGCGTTATTGCAGGATATGTTTCATGCCCGACGAGGCTTTCCAAGCGCGATGTCAGGAAATCGTAGCCTGAAGCTTTGTGTTGTTCGCCAATGCCTAATCTGCTGCACAGATTGTCAACTGTCTGCGCTGGCAGTGGGGAGACAGCACCATAAAGCGTTGGCAAGGCGCTGTTTCTGCCGTTTGTTTGCTCAAGTCTTGTTTTACGCTGCGAGTGAAATGTCACGCTGGCAACCACGTCAGGATTTTGCTTTAGTAAGCGGTCGAAAATCGCTTTCCACTCATTTGCTTTCAAAGTTCCTGGACGTTTTTCAGATGTCTCCTGCATCTTGGCGTACACCCTGCCTGCCACTGCATTGGGAGCGAAGCCAAACATTTTTGCAATGCTTGTAAGCGGGTAATCCCTTATGCCAGCGTCGTGCAGTATCTTGTCGTTGGAAGGCGTCCACACTACAGTCCCGCGTGACAGAGAGAGCAGCTCATTTACCTGCTGTTCAATTGCAGGCCAGCTCCTTCTTTTCACTGCAACGTACTGTGGGTGCAAGTCCAGCAGGAAGGCGGTATCTTCAACGTTAAAGCCGAGCTCATCAGCCTCATGAACTTCATAGGTGCTGACATAATTTGAGACGAGTCTCTCGCTTCCAGGCTTGCCGGCTCTTGACGCCCAGGGACGCTCCCCCAGCTGGTTAAAGAAGCGGTATATCACGTCCAAAGACTTCCACCACCCTATAAAGTACCCTATTTCAGTAGGCGTGAACGGCAGCAGGAATGCTTTTTTGAGAACTTTGCGCTCGTGCGGGGTAAGGTGTAAGCGGTGCTGCTTCACCTTTACTTCCGGTTTTTGGATAACAGTCTCAAGAGCATCAATCATTTTATCAGCTTTCGCACGTTTATAGTGGTAATGGGAGTAGAAAACATTATTTAAAGTTGCTGTTCGCAGCTTTAAGTCAGAACTTATTACTTATTTAGTCTCACCCTCAACCCACTTCCTGAACTCGTCATCGCTTTCCTGCCATGGTAGGGCCACTATGCACGGTATCTCGTAGCTGTGCAGCTGCCTGACCTCTTCTTTTATCCTCTCAAAGCTTTCCTTCCTAGCCTTGCAGAGCATCGAGACCTCAGGCTCGTCAGCAATTTTGCCCTGCCAGTGGAACATGCTCGTGACCGGAAAAATGTTGGCACAGGCAATCAGCTTTTTCTCCAGGAGATGGCTGGCTATCAGCTTCGCCTCTGCCGTATCCTTGCAGGTGATGTAGACGCTAATCATTGCCTTTGCTCAGGATGGCAGAGTATTTATTGGTTTCGCCGAAGCTGCAACGGCAACGGCAAAAGTTTATAAAAAAGCAGTTGACAACCAACCCTATGAAGTGCGAAGCCTGCAACAAGGCAATTGCAACGACGTTTTTGGACAAGCTGAAGGGCACCTTTGTCAAGGACACAAAAGGCAAGACCCATTCGATATGCTTTGAGTGCCAGTCCAAGCTTAAGGATAAGGAATCGTTGCTGCAGCAGCTGAAGTGATCATCCATCGCCTCCGTAGCATAGCAGCTATTGCGAGTGCTTCGTAAGCACTAGGTCGGGGGTGCAATTCCCCCCGGAGGCTTTTTTACACTCCCCCTGAAAATCCGATAGGTTTTTATACTCCAAAGCAGAAAAACAGCCTAGTAAAAGCCCAGAAGGGCTCTAAAGAGGTGTTGCGTATGTGTGGAGGAGGAAACTGCTGTGATGGTTTGTGCAATAAGTGCCATGCTGTAATGAAGGTAGTTCTTGGCGCGTTGGTGCTGCTTAACATCTACGTGTGGCCAAAGTGGATTGGCAGCTTTGACAACTGGCTGGCGTTTTTTGCCGTGCTGTTCGTCATAAAGGGCGTTATCAAATTTGTCATGCCCAACTGCTCGCACTGCAAGCCTGAGGCAATGGCTGGCAAGAAGGGCAAGTAAGGCAGTTCAGGTTTTACTACCCCATAAGGACAAGAAAGCGAAAAGTATTTATACTAGTTAGTCCAGAATATTCTGCAGGGGTGAATTAGCTGGCTTTTGGGATAGCCAGCGTAGTCCGCTTTTTTGGCTCTTTTCAGGCAGGCGGGTTGTAAATTCAAGTTAAGAAAGGAGAATGGGTAAACAAAAATGATGCAGGTTTTGAAAGCCCCAAAAATGCACATGGCAAATAGGCCTAGGCCTCTTGCCACAGCAATAAGGAAGAGCAGTCATCTTCAGACTGTTGCTGAGGTTGTTGGCCAGGAAGCTGTGCCTATTGTGCAGTACCTTAAGGGCAAGAAGAACATTTCTGAGTTCAAGATAGCTGAAAGCATAAAGGCAGAGGTTAACTCTGTAAGGAAGATGCTTTATGCCATGCAGACAAGCAATCTCGTTTCTTACTACAGGAAAAAGGACAGGCAGAAGGGCTGGTACATAAGCTACTGGACCCTGAAGCCGGAAAACTTTGACTATCTTGCCCTTGCCACTAAGCAGCAGAAGCTTCAGCAGTTTAAGGAAAGGCTTCACAAGGAGGAAACCAATGAGGGCTTGTTCTACATCTGCCCAACCCTTTGCGTCAGGCTGGAATTCGAGAAGGCTGCTGAGATAAGCTTCAAGTGCCCCGAGTGCGGCTCTACGCTTCAGCATCAGGACAACATCAAGACAATAGAGCAGCTTAGGCAGAAGATTGGAGAGATTGAATCAAAGAAGTAATTCTATGATGCCCCGCCCTATCCTTCTCTATCCTTCTTGAATAAAGTTTATATAGTAAAAACGGCAAGGTAGCAGGAATGGCCGGCTACGTGAAGGATCATCTGACGAGGAAGGTGCGATGGGCAACCTGGCAGTTCAGCGTCTTTAAGCTGTCAATGATTTCGTTCGGGATTATTTTGGGCTCTTACTTTGTTGACTTTTGGAAACCACTGCTGCCTGCTGTCTGGGTTGTTTTCATTATTACGGTTATCTTGTCTACTATGATGTGGCTTAGTGCAGTGAGGAAAAAATGAAGGCGGTGATGTGAAGATGAAAGCAATGAAACAGAAAACGTTTTCAACTGTTGTTGGGGCAATATTTTCAGTAATTGCTGTCCTGCACCTGTTAAGGGCTGTTCTTGGCTGGAATGCTGTTATTGGCAGCTTTGCAGTCCCGATGTGGCTGAGCTGGATGGCCATTGTTGTGGCAGCATTTTTGGCTTACAGCGCGTTTAAACTAGCTAAGTAAACCTTTGCCATACCTAATCAAAACCTATAAATACGCGGCAGCGTGTCGCCTTTGGAATGGCTTTACGGTTTGCCGGCAGGAAGGACGACAGCGATAAGGGCAAGAAGTGGTTTGCCATTTTCGTTGGGGTGATTATGCTGTTGAGCGTTGCGGGCTTTGTTTTCTCGCTCAACCCGTCAGGCCAAGGGGCGAATTTCCGCTACGGCGGGCTCATCTTCAAGCAGTCTCCTGAGGGCTTTTACACGGCAGAGCTGAACGGAGTCAGGATTGATTTCCTTTACAGGCCTGAGGAACTCGCTGACATTGAGGTTTCCCCGGATATTTTAGGCAAGCTTACAGGGAGCAGGTCAGTTCAAGTGACATACTACTGGAACAGCACTTTTTCAGACGGCATGGCGCTCTTTCAGTTTGACGTTTCCAACCTCCTTGACTCAAAATACGGCGTTTTTGTAGAGCCAGGGTTCACAACAGCCAACCCCTCAGATACCAAGATTGTAGCGTGCAGTGACGCAACCCCGTTTGTGCCCGTGCTTCTTTTGCAGGAAGCTAACAACACAGCCTTAGGAATTGACCCATCCAATCCGGATTGCATTGTTTTGAATGCTTCTGGCATTGCCGGGTTTTCAAGGGCTGCGGATAAGCTCAAGTATGCCATTCTTGGCAGTGGCAACAGTGTTAGTGGTGGCCAGTGATGAATAAAGAAAGCAAAGTTAAGAAGGAAACAGGCACAGGTGAGAATGTGAAGGGGGAAAGCAGGCAGCCGCAGCATCGGCAGAGCCACCACCACGAACGGGCAATAATCAAGGCTATTGTGGTTATTGCTGCTGTCGTTATCATTGGCTTCCTGATGGCGAGATATGTGGAACATGCGCTTAAGGGCAAGCAGGGAAAGAATTCTGAAACGCGCAGCTACAACGGCTTTGAGTTTGTCAAGAGCGGCAGCTTCTGGTTCACCGAGTGGAAGAGAGATGACGGCACACAGTACAGCTTCGAGTTCAGGAACGCTCCATGGGAGGTTGAGGACATAACTGTAGTAGGAAAGGCTGATGACCGTTTCAAGCTGTGGCCAACGGTTTTCATAACCCATGACCCCACTGCAGAAGCAAGCAGGAGCGTTTCATTTGTTGCGATTGGAGCCGCCAACCTTGACAGAATCCTCACTGCTGTTTTTGAAAAGAATGTCATTGCAGCCTGCACTAAAAACGTGACAGAGGCCTGCTCTGCAAGGCCCATAGCGACCTGCTCGACAAACTCCTCCATCATTTACCTGAAGGTTTCTAACGATACCGGCATATTCCTTGACGGCAACTGCGCAACAATCCAGGGCTACGAGGAAGGCTTAACAAAAGCTGCCGACAAGGCGATGTACCAGTGGCTTGGGATAATTAAGAAGTAGGGGAAAACTCCCTGCTCACAATTCCTTTGCCCCAGCCTCCGAAGGCACAACGAACCTAATCCCCAAGCCCAGCTGCAGCAGGGCTGTGATGAGTGCCATGTGCACATTTCCTGACCCGGATGCCATGTTAACAGCAACTTCGGTGTCGGCTATCTTTCCTGAAAGCGCCTTCTTTATTTCATCAACAAGCTGCTGGGCCGGAGAGAAGTCGTTAACAACGACAAATTCTGCTTTGACTGCTGGGAATTTTTGCGCAAAGTTATCCCTTCCAAAATCATTCGTTATGAGAAAGATGTTTGCCCACGACTCTGAGGCGATGAGCTGCGCAACTTCGTTCCACGTTCCCTTCCCGGCGCCAAGGCAAGCTATCAGGTTAGTCATTTCTTGGAAGCTGCAACTATTCACGGCTTAAAAATGTTGCTGCACGACCCCTTCACGTACAGCTCGATTGGGACCCTGTCTCAGCGTTCCATTTTGCCAAGGATTAAAAAACATTTTAAATCCCAAAAAAAAGGGATTTAATGAGGAAATAAACATGTACGCTGGCGATGTGCACCCACTTGGAACAAAGGCGAGGGTCTTGCTTTCGAGCGTTTTCGGGCCGTACGCGCAGGATGACTGGTATGGAAGCAGGAAAATAAACCCAATGGAGCTTTATCACAACCAAGTCACCAGGGCGCAAGGGCCTTTCTCAATCAGGATGTTCCACCCATCGTTTGGATTAAGTATGATACAGGATAACATTAGCGCCCCTTGCACGGTGCTGGATTTTCCGGTTCTTGAGAGGTTTATTGACGAAATAAAGAATAATGAGTATGACATAGTCGGAATAACTTCGATACTGGTCAATATAGGCAAGGTAAAAAAGATGTGCCGGGAAATACGAAAATACCTGCCAAAAGCAGCCATTGTCCTTGGAGGTTATCTTGCTGACAAACCAGACATAGAGAAACTTGTCGATGCCGATTATTTTGTAAAGGGAGAGGGGATACGGTGGTTCCGCAATTTTCTGGGAGAAGACGAAAACGCGCCCTTAAAACATCCTGTTGAATTCATGAATTTTGGGCTTCGGATCATGGGCATGGAAATTAAACGAAAACCGAAGAACATTTGTGCAGCCCTGATGCCATCCCTTGGGTGCCCTGTGGGATGTAATTTTTGCGCAACCTCGGCGAAATTCGGTGGCAAGGGCAGGTTCATCAATTTCTTTGAGACAGGAGATGCCCTGTTCTCAGAAATGCGCAACATTGAGAAAACGCTGGGAAACACCTCCTTTTTCATATTGGATGATAATTTTTTATTACACAGGGCAAGGGCACTGAGGCTATTGGAATTAATGCGGCAAAACAACAAAAGCTGGACTTTATACATATTCAGCTCAGCCCGCGTTTTGAAATCCTATGCGATGGAACAGCTTGTAGGGCTTGGAATCTCATGGGTATGGATGGGACTGGAAGGGAAAGACAGCCAGTACGCAAAACTAAACGGGATTGACACAAAGCAGCTTGTAAAAGAATTGCAGGAAAACGGCATCAAGGTCTTAGGGTCAACAATCATCGGACTGGAAAACCACACGGCAGAAAACATTGATGAGGTGATTGACTGGGCTGTAAGCCATGATACGGCATTCCACCAGTTTATGCTCTACACGCCGCTTCCAGGGACAGCCCTGTTTGAGCTGCATTCAAAAGACGGAAGCATACTGTCAGACCAGGAACATGACATAGCAGATACCCATGGGCAGTTTAAGTTCAATTATAAGCATAAGCAAATCCGTAACGGCCAGGAAACTGAATTTCTTCTTCGGGCATTTCGCCGTGATTTTGAGGCAAACGGGCCAAGCATTACCCGGATGATACGGGTAACATTACAGGGTTGGCAAAAACACAAGAACAACCCTGATGCAAGAGTCAGGAAAAGGTTTGAACGGGAGGCCGGAGACCTCAAGGACAAGTGGGCGGGCGTAGTCTGGGGCGCGAAGCGGTGGTATAAGAATGATGCGGCAATGACGGATAAGTTAAGCAAGCTTTTAAACGATTTGTACGCTGAATTTGGCCCACGCACCAGGTTGCTGGCGCCGATAATGGGGCTGTACGTTTACCGCATGATAAAAAAAGAAGCACGACGGCTGGAAAATGGCTGGGCGTATGAGCCTAAAACAATATACCGGAAAAACGAGCAAGCATTAGCATTGCAACAACCCGGTTCAAGGCATGCAGAAGCCAAGCCCCTGCCTACAGGTTCGACCCCGAACCCGGCGCATTTAAAACTAACGCTCAGTCAAAATGGATAAGCTTAAGCCCTGTCGTATCATCGTATTTTCTCTCGAGCTTTCCCTGCAGCGGCGTCAGGAAAACTTCGCACGACGCTCCAACAACAGCTTCCTTAAGGTGCCCCCCAAAAGAATGCATCTCCGAATCTGAAACTGTGGCATGGGCATGCACAAGCGGCTCGCCTTCAAACAGTGCAACATTGCCAATGATGCTGTCAATTTCCAGCTCAGCCTCTGCCTTTTTCCAAGCGTACTCTTTTGTTGCAAGGTTATAGAAACCCAGTTCAACCTCGCTTACCGCGCCTATTGCGGTGAATTGGGCAGCGGAGATGCTTTTTTCCCTGCAGAACGCAGTTATTGATTCTATCACCCTCTCGCCTGTTGAGAGCAGCAGAACGAACGTATTGCCAAGCTGTTGGTGTTTCATTTTCCAGCTGTTCTTAGCTTACTTAGCTTATATTGACAACCTTAAACTCGAATATCAGGTTCCTGCCAGCCAGGGGGTGGTTCATGTCAAGGGTTACTGTCTCAGCCGTTGAGTCCGCAATAGCTGCGTGGATAAGCTCTCCTTTGGGCGTCTTGAAGCTGAATCCCATTCCCTTCTCGAGCTTCATCTCCGGCGGGAATACGCTTCTCGGCACTTCCTGCTTCAGCTTCTCATCCCTGTTTCCGTAGCCTTCATGGGGTGTTATTGTAATCTTTTTCTGCTCGCCTTTCTTCATGCCCACAATGGCATCGTCAAAACCCTTAATGACCTGCCCTTCGCCTGCAACAAACTCTATTGGCTGCCTGCCTTCTGTGCTGTCAAAGACAGTGCCGTCCTCAAGCTTGCCTGTATACTCAACAGCCACCTTGCTGCCTTTTGCAATAATCTGTGCGTCCTTGTTTTCCATCAAAATCACAGCAGCCGAGGTTTCGGCAAGGGTATAAATAGTTTTAGTTTCGGTACTGCAGGAGCAATGCTTGGCTCTGGCAGGATTTTCAATGCTGCTTTAGTGATAAGAAATCTTTAAATACAACCTGCAGCTATGACCTGCTATGCCGACAAGGAAAACCTCTGGAAAAGGGAAGGTTTCTCGTTTTCCGATTGACCGCTTTCGCAAAGGGGTCATGCGGCAGTCATCTGATTCTGGCGAAGCATCCTCAGCTCATGCTTGCAAGTGGATTATCGTAACAGGAGGCGTTGTCTCAGGCCTGGGCAAGGGCACGGCTGCCGCATCTGTTGGAAAGCTCCTTTCGCACAACTTCAGGATTGTGCCAATAAAGTGCGACGGCTACCTTAATGTTGACCCCGGCACGATGAACCCGTTTGAGCACGGCGAGGTTTTCGTGCTGGAAGATGGCGGCGAGGTGGACATGGACTTCGGCCATTACGAGCGCTTTCTCAACATCAACTGCAAGAAGGACTGGAACCTGACAACAGGCAAGATATTCGAGTCAATAATCAAAAAGGAGAGGCAGGGGCTTTTCCTTGGCAAGA
>JACPIH010000034.1 GCA_016188155.1 Candidatus Woesearchaeota archaeon
CGCAGCTTGAAGGAGCTTAAGGATGGCAACAGGAGGCCTGAGCTGAGGATTGTAGGAAAAAACGTTTTTCCGGGGGCGCTTTTGTGAGCGCGACCGCGAACAAAAGGGTCCTGGTCCACCTCTAGACTACTTCTGAAGACTTAAAGGGCTTGATTTGTGGGTTGGGGGTGGGGCTATTTCTTCCACAACAAATTTTTTATAGCGACTAATCATCGCCGCAGTCGTGGAAATCGTAACAAAGGAAGAGTTTCTTTTGGAGAAGATAAAGTACTTCAGGCTTATCAGCCAGGGCGCTGTTTTCATACACCCTACTGATACAATCTACGGAATCGGCTGCGATGCCACAAACGAGAAAGCAGCTCAGCGGGTTAGGGAGATAAAGCGCCGCGCATCAATGCCTTTCTCTGTGATTGTGCCTTCCAAAAGGTGGATATTTGACAACTGCGAGGTTTCTTTGGAAGGGGAGAAGTGGCTTGACAGGCTGCCAGGGCCTTACACGCTCATTTTCAGGCTTAAGGCTTCCTCTGCAGTTGCAGTTTCTGTTAATTTAAGCAGCGGCACACTGGGCATCAGGATTCCAAGGCACTGGATTTCAGAACTGGTTTCTGAACTCGGCATCCCGATAGTCAGCACAAGCGCAAACATAACAGGAGAGCCTTACATGACCTCGATTGATGACCTTGAAGAAAGCATTAGCCAGAAGGTTGACTTCGCCATTTACGAGGGCGAAAAGCAGGGCAGGCCCTCAACAATCGTCAAGCTCTTTGAGAAGGAAGTTGAGGTTGTGGAGAGGTAAAACCTAAAACCCAAACCTCCGTTACTTATCAGGAAGTGAAACGGGAAGTTGAACCTTAAGTGCCTTTGCAGCTTCTTGGACATTAGCAACGTATTTAGGTGTTACGGCACCTATTGCTGCTTCGGCTTCACCACGGTATTGTGGCGGGAGCTCTCTTTGTGCTCTTTGAATAAATGCACCAGTGATTTGTAAAGCACTGTCAACTATTGGTGCTTTAGTTAATCTGACCACAGAACCGTCCAATCTTAAAACTGCTGTGCTTTTTCTTATTTCCTCAAAAAGCTGTTCAGGGACCAGCATTCCCTCTAGCCCTGTAAGAAACGTTCCTTGCTTCGCTCTCGAAAGCTCTTCCCGAAGCTCTTTAATAAGGTTCGGCAAATAGCGCTCCCTGAAATCATGACCCTGCGTAAGATATTTAGGGACGTCTGAATGATCTGGTTCTCCGGAAATTTTGTATGTCATTTTTATCGTTAGTGAGATAACACCACCACTATATAAATCTTTCTATTTTTATCACTTATAAGTGGCTATTTTATGGCGGCAGCGATGGGTTTATATAGTAGCCAAACATTCACTATTACTATGAAAATCCTTGCAGCGGGCTGCATTCACAGCAACAGCACATTGATTGAATCCCTGGCAGAGCAGGCGGAAAAGGAGAACGTAGACCTGGTTGTGCTCTGCGGAGACCTCACACTTGGTGAGAGGAGCACTGACAACATCATAGGTCCATTCGTCAAGAAGGGCAAAAAGGTTGCTTTGGTTCCTGGCAACCACGAAACCGTTGCCACAGCAGAATTTCTCACTAAAAAGTACGGCGCAGTTAATCTTCACGGCTACAGCATAAAGCACGAAAACAAGGACGGAACAGGAACGGTCGGCTTCTTTGGCTGCGGCGGCGCTAACATCGGCCTGTTCCAGCTTCCTGAAGAAGAAATCTTTTACACGCTTTACAAGGCCCACAAGGGCGTTAAGGACTCTGCTAAACGGATAATGGTTACCCACGTGCACCCTGCCGGCTCATTGATGGAGCAGTTTTCTGATTTTGTCACAGGCAGCCACGGCGTGAGGAAGGCAATAGACGTTCTAAAGCCTGACATTATGCTTTGCAGCCACGTTCACGAAGCTTCCGGCCTGGAAGAGACAGTTGGCACGACAAGGGTCATTAATGTCAGCAAGGTTGGGAAGGTTATTGAGGTTTAGGTTTTCTGAATCTGTCTGCCTTTGAACTGGTGAACTATAAGGCTAATGCTCCGTACATATAAAGCCTACTCGTCTCTTATTTGGCAAAAAGTTGCTCCAGAACGGGCATAACTTCTAGTGACATTATCATGTAAAGACTGTCCCCTTTAGGGTCATTAGTGCTGTTCACCAGCCTGTAGCTGACAAAAGCCTGGCCATCAGTTGGAGGCATTGGGGGATTCCTGTGGTTCTTAATCCCTTCGAAAGCATCTTCAACATATTCGCACATTGCCAGTAGAAATTCGAGCTGTGATGCAATTTCGCCTAGGTTTTTTACTTTAAGATACAATTCTCTTCCAACAAATTTTCCCGGAATGTCGCCATCCCGTGGCTTTTCAAGTTCCAGGGAGACGCAATTGATAAAGTATTCGGCAGAATCGCCGTAATCTGCTTTGGTCATGTAGACCTTGACTCTTTCTTGTTTGGTTTGGGTCTGTTGCGGCCTTACAGCGTCTTCCAACGGTTTAGTTGGCGCATTTGAGCTTCCGCCAATACCTGATAGGTCAATCTCTTCCAAAAAAGCGTCAAGAGGGTTCTTTGGATTTTCCACTTTTACCCCTTCACAACGCCCAGCGGCACCAGCCTTGCCACGAGCTTGCCGAGCTTTGCCTCGTTGCTGACCCTGCACACCTCATCCACGTCTTTGTAAGCCGGAACGTGCTCCTCTGCGATGCCTTTCCAGCGTGCTGCCTTTACAAGAATGCCGCGCTGCTCAAGTTCCTTCGCTACAGCTTCTCCCCTGAATCTTTTGATTGCCTCGGACCTTGACATCTCCCTTCCAGCGCCATGCGCGGTTGAGCCCCAGCTTTTCTCCTCTGCCTCTGCTGTTCCGACAAGAACGTAGCTCGCAGTGCCCATTGTTCCTGGAATGAAAACCGGCTGCCCCACTCCGCGATAGATTTCATTTACTTCATCCCTGCCAGGACCGAAGCTTCTTGTGGCGCCTTTCCTGTGCACGCACAGCTCTTTCACTTCACCATCAACCTTGTGCTTCTCTATCTTGCCGATGTTATGGCAGACGTCATAGACCTGCTTCATGCCGTGGTCTGTTCCCATTACTTTCTTGAAGCTGTCCCTTATCCAGTGCACTATCATCTGCCTGTTTGCAAAGGCATAATTCATGCCTGCGCACATTGCCTTGAAGTATTTCTGGCCAAGCTCGGACTGGAATGGCGCGTTAACAAGCTCCCTGTCAGGCAGGCCTTCAAAGCCGTATGCCTTCTCCATCTCCCTTATGTAGTCAGAAGCTACCTGGTGGCCCAGTCCTCGGCTTCCGCAATGCACCATTACAACAACCTGCCCAACACCAGTTATGCCGAATGCCTCAGCAGTTTTCTCGTCGTAAACAGAATCAACCGCCTGTATTTCCAAGAAGTGGTTGCCCGCTCCCAATGTCCCAAGCTGAGGCTTGCCCCTCGCTATTGCTGTGTGAGAGACGAACTGAGGGTCTGCCTGCTTCATGTAGCCATATTCCTCTGTTGTCGCCAAATCATCCTTTGTGCCGTAGCCCTGCTCAAGGCTCCAGCGGGAGCCCTTTGCAAGGATTTCATTCATTTCAGAGTCGGAAAGCCTTGTTAATCCGGCCCTGCCTACTCCTGAAGGGACTTCAGCGAATAAAGTATCAAGCAACTGCTTTAGTTTTGGCTTTATGTCCTCAGGAGTCCAGTCTGTCCTTACAAGGCGGACTCCGCAGTTTACATCGTAGCCAATGCCACCAGGTGAGATTATGCCTTCTTCTGTGTCGAATGCCGCTACGCCCCCAATCGGGAAACCGTCAAAGGCTGAAACAGCTTTCGCTGACTTCAGAATCCTTCGTGGGCGTCCGGCATCACGTACGAGTACTTCTGTATTCCTTTCAAATGGGCAACATTAGCAGCCTGCATCAAAGTCCTGTCCTGCTGTATCTTCTGCACCAGTTTTTCAGATGCGAAGATTCTCGCAGGCACACTCATGCCGCCGTGCTTAGGTATTTCCCACTCGTATTCAGAGATTTTCTTTAGTTCCATGCTTTTGCTTTTCACCTCCGAGCAGATTATGTTTGCGTGTCATTTAAAAAGTTTGTTCTGAAAGATTTTCCAATTTTTCCGTAATTAGCACTGGACACTGGACAAGTGCCCGGCGAGGGTATATAAACTACGTCTTCATAAGGCTCAGAGGACCGCAGAGCTGCCAAATTATGCTTTTCCCTCACCTGCTGGCGAGGTCGGCTAACGCCTAAAAGCAATTAGGCAGCTCCGCTCAACGTCCTCCTCGCCTAAAACGAGAGATTTCTCAGCCAAGCGTGAGAAATCTCAACATTTGATTGGGATTTCAGAGGTAAAGAAAATGAAATTTGACCAAAACTTAGCTGCCATTCACGGATACTTGTGCTCAGACGGTTATGTAATCAAAAATCCAGAATCACAGAGTCATAAATATTACTACATTGGCCTAAGAAATACATGTTTAACTCTGCTTGAAGATTTTAATGGTAGATGTAATAAAGCTTTCAATGTTACACCGATAATATACAGAAATGAAAGGTGCAAATTTCAATCAAAGGAGGTTTTTTACAGACTTACAAAAAATGATACTTATTATTCTGATAAATGGAGCTTGCCAATTTTGTCAAAAAAGAATCTGAGTTTATGGCTAAGAGCTTATTTTGACTGCGACGGATGGGTGTTTGTTGAAGAAAGACAAAATAGGCACATAGGACTTGATTCTATTAATCACAATGGCTTATCACAGATACAACAAGCTCTTAAAAGATTTCAAATAGAATCAAAAGTGAAGAGGGTTAAGAACGGATATATGTCGAGATTATTGATTTACAAGAAGGAAAGTCTCGTTAATTATCAGAAGCATATTGGTTTCCTACATCCAGATAAAAAAGAAAAATTAAGGCAAGTTATAGAGTCTTACGTTGATTACACCTGGCATTTTCCTTCACAACAAAACAGGTTAAAAGAATTTGTAATTGCTCTTCTAAAAGAGAAAGTTAAAATTAAGTACAATGGAATAAGAAAGGTTAACTCTATTTTGAAAAGTAATTTGACAAATGTTTCTACCGCTTTAAATGAACTTTTTGGAATAGACTCAAAGGTTTATGGGCCATGGATAAACGGCTATGGCACGCCTTATTACGAATTAGTTGTACAAAAGAAAGATAAAATAGCAAAGCTGAATAAAATTCTTAGTTTAACTAAGATTTGAAACTTTTCAAAACAGTTTCTGCGAAGTGCCTCGGCTTGTGGAATGGCCAGTAGTGGTCTCCGTCAACAATGATGAGTTCTGATTTTTTTATCATCTTTTGCAGGATGGCTGCATTTGAGACTGTGAACACGTCATCGTGCCTGCACCACATTATGGTTGTTGGGACCCTTATCTGCTGGAACAGGTAACAGGCGTGCGTTTTTGCGCTCTTTCTTACCTCGTCAAATAGCTTTCTCCCCCTCACGGTCCTAAGCGAAGCTAAAAATGCTGCAGAGGACGCATACCGGTGGAAGAAGTGGCTTGCCTTTCCATTCATTAGCATAAGCAGCGAGCTTCTAAGCAGGTTGGCAAGCATTCTCGCGAAAGAAGCCCCTCTGGGCACGCCTGCCGTGTTGATGAGCACCAGCCTTGAGACAAGCTTTTTGTCTTGCGAAAGCAGGCCGGCTACAGCTCCGCCAAATGATATTCCAACAACAACAGCGTTTCTTATGCCAAGTTCGCTTATTGCTGCATTAACGCATTCTGAAGTCTCCGTGATGCTGGCGCAGTCAAAATCAAACATGTAAGGCGCATAAACTGTAAAGTGTTCAGCAAGAAGCTCAAGTGCATGCCCGTATGTTGGCGGCTGCGCCGGCCATCCGTGCAGGAACAGCAGCGGCTTTCCCCTGCCGCCGTGAAGGTATCTGACTCTTCTGCCGTTTACGGTGGCTGTTTTTGTTTTCAGCTTCATATGTCCACAACCACCTGCACAACCCACTGCTTGCCTTCCTGCTTTACAAACATGCTGTTGTACGTGCACGCCTTGACCTGAGGGCCAATTGTTTCGTAGTTTTTGGCTTCGTCTCCGGCTGCAACAGCGTTAAGGAAGTATTTGCTGCTGCTTTTTTTGATTTCAATTTTTTTAATCTTTGAAAGGAAAAAGTTATCAGTATCCAACAATATTATGAATTGCTCTAGGAAGTTCTGCAGCAGTGACGGCAGGTCCATTCCTTCCGCAGTTATTTTTTTGGTTACCTTCCCTTCGACTTTAGTTGTATCTACCATAACGTTAAACATTGCTATCGCTGCGTTGGCAAACGCCTCTTCCAAGGTTTTGCCGTAAGCCCTGAACTTCACATCCGCAGTGTGGGGCAGGTATTCGTACTTCTTCATAAAATTAGCAGCTGAGAAGGGCTTTTTTAATTCTTTGCAAAAATTGGCAAAATTGGCTGTCCAGAAAAAATAAAAAGCTTAATAAAGCAGGATTACAATGATTGCCCTGTCATGAAGATAACCATTGACACAAAAGAGGACTCCCCTGAGGAGATTCGAAAGCTCATCAAGATGCTTTTGGCTTTGATTGGAGAAAGCAGCGGCTACGGCGAAAAATCTGCTCCGGCTACTGGCGAGGGCCTATTCGACATGTTCGGAGACCCCGCAGCTTCAACATCAGAACAGCAGCAGCTTGGCAAGGGCGGCAGCAGCGGGGGCATGGACATTAATGACTTCCTTGACAGCCCAAAGGAACCTTCACAGCAAAATTCAGGCAGTGACGATGATGACGTTAAGGTTGTGCCTTACTGATTCTACGCAGGCTTGGTCCAGAAGTAGAGCCTCACTATCAGGCTGGTGGAGTTTGTTGTGTTTCCCCCGATAAAGATGGAGTTTGCATAGACCCTTTTTTGCGGCAGACCGGAAATACTAACATGAGGGTCTTCTGACAGGTTGAACTTGAAATCGTACTTGTCCTCAAGGTTCTTGTCCAGGGTTTGGTTTATGCATGTTTGGTTTTTCAGGATTATGCAGTTCCTGAAGTCCTCGTTGTCCCTTAGCCCTGCCAGGATGTTTGGAGGCGTTTCCGGGACTGACAGCTCGCGCTGCTGCGGTATGAACACGAGAAGGAAAAGGAACGTGATGAATATTGCTATTAGCGCCTCAAGTGTCCTGAACACTCCTTTTTTATTTATTTTCATTTTCGTTTTTCCTTTTTGGTTGAGCAATTTTGGTCAAGCCGTTTTCCGGGGGCGCTTTGCGAGTTGCAACGAGCAAAGGGTCCTTACCATCCTTTAATCCTCAGCTTGTGCCTTGTTTTTGTTGCGTATTTATCCAGGACAAACACATCCGCTTCCTTGGCAAAGACATTTGTTATTCCCGATGCCTTTGGCTGGTAGTTCAGGAAAAGTTCTCCGGTATTGTTGTAAAGGGCAAAGCCGAATTCCCTTGAATTGGGGTAGTTCCAGCTTCTTTTGAGTGTCTGGTAGTCTGTCCCGTTTATTTTGCTGTAAAGCTGCAGCGAGAGCCCTGTCACATTTTCAACGATGCCTAATGCTGTTTTGTAAGGTGATACATATTTAAGCGTGCCGTTGTAATCGCCCTGGTGGAATATTATGTCATACCTCGTTTCGTTTCCTATTGGGAACTGCAAGCCCAGCCTGACTGTTGTGTTTCCGGCGCAGAAGCTTACGCTGCCACCTTCAGGCAGGATAAATGACACCCCACTGATGTCATCGTAAAAGTCAATGTACCTGCCGCTGCTCTCGGCGCATCCTCTGGTTGTGTAGTTTATTGTTCCGGAAAGTGCATCATTTATGTAGAAGAATGTGTAGTTGCTTAGCGTTGCGGATATGTCAATATTGTGCGGTTCCTTTGCATCTGTTGTTACATAGCTGAATATCCTTGGGTAGCCTGCAACGATTATTGAGGTGTGGTTAAGCTGCGTGAAGCTCAGCTTGTACTGGGCCGAAAGCGCCGTGATGTTGGTTGATGTATTGGCTGTTTCCGGCTTTAGCTCTAGCCCTGAAATGCTTATGTTGAAGTTTGAGAGCCTTTCCTTGTCAAAGTGGTTAACCCTTAAAAGCAGGGAGTTTTGGAACTCTGAAAAGAACCTTTTCGAGTCAACAGAGGCAGAATTTGGGCTTGCCGCGAGCTCAAAAATCGCAGGCGGCTGGGTGTAATCCTCGCTTGACGTTACAAGCTCGAGGACGTTCTTTCCCTGGCTCAGCGCTCTTGTGAATATTAGCCTGCTGTCCTTCCTGTCAAAGGCGCTTTTGTCCCTGAATGAAAAGTTTTTCCACTCATAAGGGAACCTTACTATTACCGGTTCGATCCCGGATATGTTTGACGTTATTACAAGCGGCAGCTTCTGCACGCTCCATTTCGTTGAATCGGTAATGCCGCTAAGGACGTTTTCAAGGAGCACTGCTGCAGGGCTTTGCTGCGTTGGCAGCTGCCTTATTGCAACAAAAAACACCCCGAGGTAGATGAGGAAGATGCCCAGGCTTATTATCCAGTCAAGGTCCACCGCAAGGGCTTTTTTTGACGTGTAAAACGATGCTGTTTGCCTCTTTTTCATTGCCTTAACAGTCAATCATACGAATTCGGAAATTATTTAAAGGTTGTGGGGATTTCGGGCTTAAAATGGGCAATGAACAAGGTAAGGCGGTTTCAGCTTCGGCAGTCATTCTCTTTGCAGTTGTTGCAGTAGCACTTATTGCATTTATTGGCGGCTGCAGCAGTGATAAGGTAAATCCTGAATGGAAAGGCAGGGAAGTCGCAGCCCTTGTCGATGGGGCCAACATATATTTTGATGATGTTAATGATGAATACGCTGCATTGACTCCGGAGCAGCGCTTGAACATAACAAAGTCGGATGCTCTTTCCTTCGTCATTGAAAGAGAAGTATTATACCAGGCGGCTCTGAAGGAAAAACTTGCGGCAACTGATGAGGAAGTCAATCAGGAGTACAGCTACTTCCTGCTGACAGCCAACCTCACCGAAGCCCAGCTGAAGGAGAATCTTGTTGCGAGAAATAGCTCACTGGAGAAGCTCAAAGTTGCTTTGAAGAAGCAGGTCTTGATTAGCAAGCTTCTTGACAAGAAAGTGCCTGTGCAATTCATTGTAAAGCGGGAGGAGGCTGAGGCTGCTTACAACTCAAGCAGGTTCCCTTCATTGGGCATTCCTTTTGAAAAGGTTGAGAAAAACATCGTTGACTCAATTACTGCCTCTCGCCAAAGGGAACAAAGGGCTGCCTACATAGAGTTTCTCAAGGATCAGGCTGATGTCCTGATTGTTGCTGTGCCTAGCTGATTAATAAAAAAATAAAAAAGAAAAAGCGGGCTTTTACAGCTCGCTTAGTGTCGCAACAGCAAGCCTTGTCTCGTCTGGCTTTATCTTTGAGTCCATTGCCACAACGCATTTTACGTTTGCTATCTCGGCTGCCTTGGCCAGGTCGCGGTCTATGGTGCCGTCAAGCACTATTGCGTAAACGTTGTTGAGGCTTCTGAGCGTTGACTGGAGCTCGGCAAGGGGCACTTTTCCAAGGACCGTGAGCTTCTCGTCAAAGAGATAAGCTCCTCTTGTTCCAATAAGCGCTCCGGAAATCTCCCTGAAGACGGTTTTCTCGTTCTGGGAAAGCTGCTTTGGCTCACGCTGTTCAGGCTGCCCGGCTCTTTGCTCAAACCGCTGCTCGGGCCTTGGCTCCCTGTCAAACCTTTGTTCCCTTTCAAACCGCTGCTCTCTCTGCATTGGCCTGCGGTTTGGCATCATTGGCGGCCTTCTGCTTTGTCCCGGCTGCTGGCCTTGCCCAAACTGGTTTGGGTAGCGTTCCTGCCTGAATTCCTCTCGCGGCTTGAACTCTTCCCTTGGACCGGTTGGGCTGGCTGGGCTGTTTTGCTGGGGCTCATTCCTTTCCGCCTTGTCAGCCTGGTTTTTGTCCTGCTTCTCTATTCTCTCTGCCCTTTCCAGCCTGAGCTGTTCAGGAACAACCCTTGCCCTTAGGGCTTTGTGAATCTCCTTCTTTTCAAGCTCCTCAACCTCCTTGCCGTCAGGGGCCTTCGTCACGTAATCTATCTCGGCAACATCGATGAGTTCTTTCAGTATAAGGTCTCCGCCCCTGTCACCGTCAACAAATGCCGTGAGCACTTTCTTCTTGCTCAGCTCTGAAATGCTTGGGGGAACAGAGGTTCCGTTCATGCCTATCACGTTCTTGAAGCCGTGCTTGAGCAGGTTGAGGACGTCTGCCCTTCCTTCAACAACAATGACCTCTTCGCTTTCGTCAATGGCCGGCCCTGCTGGCAGCCTGTCAGTGCCGTACTCCCGCACCTCCATTACCCTGACTGCCTTTGAGACCTCTTCGGCCAACTCACCAGAGTCAGGCATTACTGTGTCAACCATTGTCTTGAGGAGCTCTTTTGCCCTGTCAATGACATAGCCCCTCTTGCTCACCCTGACATCCTCAATGCTTTCGACTTTAAGCTTGGCATTGCAGGGCCCTATCCTCTGGATTATCTCAAGGGCTGCTGCTATGATTGCGGTTTCTGCCTTGTCAAGGGAAGACGGAACGGTTATTGCGCCGGAGGTCTTTCCGCTTCTGATTTCAGTGTCTACCTCAATCCTGCCAATCCTTCCTGACC
>JACPIH010000035.1 GCA_016188155.1 Candidatus Woesearchaeota archaeon
AAGGAAGACAGCAAAAGCAGGCGTTTTTCTGTGAAGGAGAAGTTCTACATCGCAGAAAAGGACTTTGGCGAGATTGCAAAGCTGAAGGCTAGCAGTCTTGTAAGGCTTATGGACTGCCTAAACTTCAAGAAATCCAATGGCAGCTTTTCATTTGACTCGCTTGAATATGAGAAGTACAGGATGGGCGGCAGCAAGATTATACACTGGCTCCCTTCCGATGACAAACAGCTTGTGAAGGTTAACGTGCTCATGCCCGACGCAAAAATAAGCAAGGGCGTTGCCGAAGCTGCATCGGCTGACATTAAGGAAGGGGATATAGTCCAGTTTGCGAGGTTCGGCTTTTGCAGGCTTGAGAAAAAGAATGCAAAGGAGCTGTCATTCATTTACTGCCACAATTGAAATCGGGTGTGAAAAAAATGGGGCTCGTTGTAAAGACAAACATTGTTGCACTAGTAAAAAAGGTGAACGAGTCGAAGGGCTCGCAGGTGAACAGCGTTGCAGACGACTTCCTGCCTGCTGTTGAAGCAAAGGTCAAAAAGATGGTAGAGGAGGCTGTTGAGCGGGCAAGGGCAAACAACAGAAGAACGCTGATGGGGAAGGATATTTGAGTCAATAAAGGCCTGCCTTCATTCTCCTGATTCTGTCAAGCAGCTTCTGCAGCTTCGGATGATTCGGGTTTGTTCCCTGCAGCCGCAGCAGGCCTGTTTCCAGAGAGCTTAGCTTATTAGCCACAACCAGCCGCTGCCGGAGGCTTTTGCCTTCATTCTTGTACGCCAAAAGTATGTGCCTAAAGTAGTGCGACATTGGGCTTGAGAACATCGTCTTTCACCAATTTATGGGTGCAGCAGGCTTTCCGGATGGTGCCGCCCTTCATCGCTGTCTTGAGAGAGCCTTGGTAGCCTGGAAGGCCTTGCCCTGCCCGGAAGCGGCCCAGGGAATCCTGAAAATGGCACTCGCCTTACCTCTGCTGACATCCTTGTGTGCTTCGCGATCTCCGGAAGGTGCTCCCTGTGGAGGTCAAGCAGCATAAGCAGCGAATGGGCTATGTCCTTGTTTTGCTGGAGAACTTTGCCTGTCTGCTCCATGATCTCGCGGTTCTGCTCAATAAGCTGCTTGTTGTAGATTGTCAGTTCATCAAGTTTCATGAGCACGTGGCTGGTGGGCTCTGCCTTTATCTCGTCCTTTGCCTTCTCAAACACGCCTACCAGAGTTCTGACTGCAACTATCAGCTCTTCAACGCTCTCACGGAGCGCTTCCTTTTCAGTGCCGGTGTGGATTTTGCGCTCCGAAGGCCCTACAATACGTTCAACACTCATTTAGCACACTCTTTTCACAAATATTGACAACTGTTTGACAACTTTGGCTACTGGTGTTTTTAAACTTTTTTAATTTCGTTGCGGATAGCGGTTTACTAGTGTTAATTTAACCACAAAATATAAGAAGTTATTCTGGCATTTACAACACATGCCTGCCATACTTAGCACAGCAAAACGCATAGCTGGCGGTGAGGTTTCTACTTATGACATTACTACTTTGAGAGTTGACTCACTTGAAGAGGCGCTGCAGCAGGCAGGATTTAGGCTTAAAGACAGTATTGAAACGAAAAGAGGAGCGTGGGAGATTTTCCTGAGGCAAGGCTACTCATTCACTCCATTCTTGCCAAGTCAAAGTGGTAAGCTTGGAGACAGCGGTGCAGCCATTTATACAGGAAAGCATGCAGAAAACGACAGCAGCAATTACATCCTTATGGCAGCGCCAATGGCGCCTGTCAGCCTTGAGGAAATGACCATAAACGCTCAACACGTATCGTCAGGTGTTATTGAAAGCTGGCCTCAGCGGTTTAACGACTGGTTGGCAAGAGACGATAGCCACCAGATGAAAATGGTTCTCTTTGCAGGAGGCTGTATTGTTGCTGGTGGTTTGGGCGGAGCAGGCCTTGCTATCGCTACCGGAAATGGCTATAAACCTGCGGCGGGTTTGGGCATGATACTCGTAGGGGCGTATATTGCTGGGCCAATTATGGCATTCTCCCCATTCATTGCTGCCGGACGCAATTACCTACTCACCGCAGCACGTATGTCCAATGCTGGCAATTACGCTTTTGGCAAAGAAGCCACGACCGCTTTAGATGCTGATTTGGCACTGCTTCAGAAGCACCGGATTGCTGCCGAAGCTTATTCAGCTCTTGTGGGCTCAGGCTCGCAGATGAACAGGGAAGAATTCTGGGAGATTTTCACTGGCGTTAATAAAGTGGGGTTCTCACTTAAAAAGGTGGATTTGAACTTATCAAGCAGAAACGGATTTGGTGAAGCTGTAAGAGTTATTACGCCTTACGCAAGCCAGTTTTCTGCCAGAACATCTTTGGCTTGAGAAAAAACGAGGTTTCCAGCCCCAAGGCGTAAGCGAAAAAGAGGTGTGCAAAACGCCTACGCCCAGGAGGCAGGAACGTGAAGTTGTGATTTAACCTTTTTTGATTAACTGTTTTTGATTGACCTTTTTTTGCAAAAAGGTCATTTTTGTAAACTAATGCGGTGAAATCAACTCCCTTGAATTTAATTCCCCGATGAGAGTAGTAAGTGGTTCTATTATTTAAACTTTGTTAATTATGAGTCAAAACCACTAAAAAAGAGATTATAACTACGTTTGAAAAGTACAAAAAATGGATATAAAAGGGCTATTAGTATACTAAAAAATATACTAACTGTTATGTTAAACGAATCTAATCTCTGCTGCTGCCAAAATTAAAGTTCGCTTAACGTGCTAGCAGTTTTAGTAGTCCCCGCCCATTCCCGGGGGCATGCCGCCAGGAGGCATACCTTTTGACTCTGACTTGCCTGAGGCAATGACGTCATCTATCCTTAGTATCATGCCTGCGACTTCGCTTGCTGAGCTTATGGCCTGGGTCTTTACCTTTAATGGCTCAAGGACGCCTTCTTTCCAGGCATCCATTATTTTGCCAGTGAAGACGTCAATGCCCGCCCACTTCCTGCCCTTATCATGCTGGCTCTTCAGCTCTGTAAGGACGTCTATGGGGTCAAGCCCTGAGTTCTCTGCCAGGGTCTTTGGTATGATTTCAATAGCCTCTGCAAAGGAGTTTACCGCTAATTGCTCCCTGCCTGATAGCGATCCCGCATACCTTCTGAGCTGCAGTGCAAGCTCGATTTCGGTTGCGCCTGCCCCGGCAACTACTTTCCCGCTTGAGAGAGCAGAGGCAACGTCGCCAATTGCGTCCTCAACTGCCCTTTTGACCTCGTCAACAACGTGCGCTGTCCCGCCCCTTATCAGGAGCGTAACTGCTTTGGCGTTCCTGCATTCCTTGACAAAGGTCATGTCTTCGTCTCCAACCTTCTTGGCCTCAACAGCGCCTGCTGTTCCAAGGTCGGAAGCAGACAGGTCTTCAAGGCTGGTGGCTATCTTTGCTCCTGTTGCCCTTGCAAGCTTTTCCATGTCGCTCTTGCTGACCCTTCTGGCAGCGTACATTCCTTTCTTGGCCATGAAGTGCTGCGCGAGGTCGTCAATGCCCTTCTGGCAGAAAACAACATTAGCCCCGGACTTTGCAATCTTCTCAACTTTGTCCCGGAGGATTTTCTCTTCCATGTCGATGAAGCCCTGCAGCTGGTTCGGGTCTGTGAGCTGTATCTTGGCTTCGGTCTCTGTGCTTTTGACTTCAACAGCAACGTCAATCAGTGCAACCCTGGCATTCTTGACAACGTCAGCCATTCCGGGATGAATCTTTTCCTTGTCCAAGATTATGCCTTCAACAAGCTCAGAGTCCTCAACTGCCCCGCCCACTTTCTTTTCTATCTTTATATTGTCCTTGTTTACAGAGAGCTTGCCATCCTTCAGGTCGGCAACGTCCTTGACTGCCTTCACAGCCAGCTTGGAGAGCTGCTCTTTTGCCTTTTCGGCGCCCTTGCCTGTCATCGCCGTCATGGCGATCATCTCGAGCATTGCCGTGTCCTTTTCAGTGATTGGCTCTGCAATTTTGTTGAGAACCTCAAGCGCTTTTTCTGCAGCCATCCTGTAGCCCCTGACAACTACTGTAGGGTGGACGTCCTGGTCAAGCAGGTCCTCTGCCTTCTTCAGCAGCTCACCGGCTATGACAACAGCGGTGGTTGTTCCATCACCAATTTCGTCTTCCTGCGTCTTTGCTACTTCAACAATCATCTTTGCCGCAGGGTGCTCAACATTCATCTCTTCCAGAATTGTTACACCATCGTTGGTTATGACTATGTCTCCGAGGTTGTCAACTAGCATCTTGTCCATGCCTTTTGGGCCAAGCGTTGTCCTTACTGTCTCGGAAACCGCTTTTGCTGCCATTATGTTGGCCCGCTGGGCGTTCCTTCCTGTGGTCCTCTGGCTGCCTTCCGGCAAGATAAAGATTGGCTGTATCTGCTGTGTCATTTTCAATTCCCTCCATTATCCGAAATATTCCTGCCTGGCTTCTTTCTTGCCTATCTTCTTCGCCTCTTCGTCGAGCTTCTTCAGCGGGGCAGGCCTTGTTATCTTCCCGTAGCGCTTCTCATACCTTGATATGTTGTCTTTCAGGACATTGATGAACTCAACTGTAAGGTAAGGGTCTATGAGCAGCACGTTGTGGCTCATTACCAGCCTGGGTTGCTGTGTCGCGTTGCCGTCTATCCTTGGGGCGGTCCTTGTGAAGTCAATCACGAACCTGAGCGGGTTGTGGCTCACGCTTACCTGGTCTGCAAAGAACTCTGTGCCGTTCTGCACCTCAACGTTAATCTGCGGCTGGCCTTCCGGTTGTTCCATTTTTCCTTCCTCCCTTCGTTTAGAATGCTTTTTATGGAGCGCGTATTAATCGCCATAATCACTGCGATTGCCAAGACAAGTTGTGACGACAAAAACCCCATAAACCCAACAATTAAAGAAAAAGTAAACAACAGGTTCTATTTAAAGTTAACGGTTTTGTGGGCTGTAAAGTAAACGGCACCTCACAGTCCTGCGGCGAGTTCTGCTACCTGCTTCATTATCTGCACGTGCTGCACCAGCAGGAAGACCAGCATGCCCAGAATTAGTACAATCACAACGCCCAGCACCACAGGCGTAAGCTCAACTATTACCTGATGGTGGTCGCCGTACTGCTCTTCACCCTTTTTGCCCTTTGACTTAAGCTTGAACATTCCAGCACCTCTTACTCAGCTTACTCCGGGCTCTGGTTAATAAAGGTTTTGGGGATTGGTCGTTCGTAGAGTGTAAAGTTATCTGTTGCTGTTAGGCATTTTGAGCTTCGGCATATTGGTGAATCATGTTAAACAAATAATTAGACATGTCACTCAACAACTCTGCCACATAATTTGTTTTTGCTTCTCTACTACGAACCATGCTAAAGCTAACAAATGGCAAAAGAGGAAAGTTTTCAGTACATATCCCAAGATGTATGCCTGCAACACCACCCCTTTCGTTTGTAATAACCCCTCCGCTACTTCCTGGTTTATAGTTTTTGGCTGAGTTATAAGTCGTCAAAAATTCATCTATCGAACCTAACAGATTATAGTTTATTCTGGTAATTCTGCCTTGCTCATTATGCAGTTTCCCTTCTTCTATATCTATATAAGAACGTGTGACTTTCATTTTTCGGTGCAAAGGCGTCGCAGCCCTGAAGCCAATAGGCTTTGGCTCTTTGCCTGTTTGAATCTTGATAAGCGCCAGGTCGTGCTTTCCATCGCCAGAGGATATAAAAGGTTCCAACGGCAGCCGTTTTTCATCATTAACCACGCTTACGCCTTTTACCGGAAGCTGCCGCGTACAGCTGCTTCAGGTATTTCTGCTCTATGAACACGTACTGCTTCAGCTCCTTTATCATCTTTTCAACGTCAATCAGCACAAAGCTGTCGCCGTGCTGGTGCTGCCAGATGGCTTCGTCAATGAGGAGTTGCCAGTCCAAGTTTTTCTCTTTTTTTACAATTGTAAGAATGTCTTCAAAGTCCTTATCGCGCTCAGTTACCGCCTTTAGAAGGACAATGAATTCCTTTCGAAGAACATTGACACGCAAGTTGTGCTTGCCTTTGAAATCATGCACAGCGTACCTTTCCTCCTTAATCCTGGGGCTTATAACTGTCCTGAAGATTTTTTTGACAAAGAGGTCAAACCTTGACAGGAACCGAGAGTACATAAGCGGCTTGTGTTTGTCCCTTAATTTTTCGGGAACATAAATATTGCGGGGGGAAGTTTCGGAAAATCCGAGATCTTCAAGGACTCTTATGAATTCTGCCCTATCTCCCTCTTTTTCAAATAGTAAGTCAACATCTTTAGTCTCGTCCTTATAGCCGTAAAACATCATGGCGTTGCCTCCAAAAGCCCAGCATTCTACATCTTTGCCGATATTTTGGCTTATGATTCTGAACAGCTCCATTTGGTCTTCGTATGTTACCATTTTATCGCCTCAATGTCTTTAGGGTTGAAAGGAATATAAACATGCCATTTCTCAGCAATTTTTGGGAAGTTGAGTTTTCTCAGTTGAGTGAATGCCTCCCATCTTTTTGGCCGAATGTGCCTTCTCTCGTATAAAGCCGGCATGCTCTTTACTTTTATAAAAACCCTTGCAACATCGTACAAAGCCCTTACCTTCACCCACAAGTCTTTTTCCTTCGCCAGCCTGTAAAGCCTTGGCCAATCGGTAATGTGATTGAAAAGCCTCATGCTGGCGAGTATTGCCCTGAAGCTTTGCGTTTGCACAGCATCGACAATAGCTTCTTCCGGTCCGTAATGCCCATGCACCTGGTGGTCATACCACTCAGCAAGCTTCATGGGTGAGTATTTGTTGATTATGTCAAACATGCCTGGGTCTCGCGGCCTCTGCTTTTTCATCGAAATCTTGTATATCCTCTTTATTTTGCCACCGCCAGTTGTAGTCACATACCCCTCCTTCTTCAGCCTGCTGAGAAGGTTGATGGCAGACTGCCTGCCTATCCCCAGCGCTTTTGCCACTGTTTCGGCAGTGTGCAGCCCTTCAAGCTTCCACAACACTTCATCGTTAAGCATAAGAGGTTATCTATCAGAAGTAATATATAAAGTTTACTATTTTTTGATTATCCATTGCTGCCTATTTCTGGCATTCAGCTTTTTTACTACTGCAGCCACTTCAGTCACGGAGTCAATCTCAAAATCAGCTCCGGAGTTCCTGATTTTTTTCGTTGCGCCATACCTCGCAAATATCGTCCTTATCCCGAGCTTCTTTGCCCCGACAATGTCGCGCTCGGGCCAGTCGCCAACCATAAGACATTCGCTTGGCTTTAGCTGCAGCAGCTTTAATGCGCGCTTAAATGGAAGCCCGGTGTGCTTGTAGTGCCCCGTGTCCTCGTGGCACACTACAACGTCAAAAAAGTTGTGAATTTTCATCTCAACAAGCCTCAGCCAAGCCCTCATTCTTGGCGCATCGGACACTATCGCTAATTTCAATCGCTGCATCTTTAGCTTTTTCAGTGTTGGGATTACGTCAGAGTAGGGCTCCGTTATGCCGGCCTGCGTCTTTCTGTAGGCAACTATCCCTTCAGCAAGAATCTTGTAGTCAATCTTTCCAAGAATCGCCTTGAGGAACTTCTGGAATATCTGCTGGTGCTCTATGCCGTATTCCTTGTAAAGGCTGTAGAGTATTTTTTCAGCTTTCTTCTTCTTTACCCTTACGCCTGCTGCAAGCATCGCGTCTATGGCTGCATCAACAGAGCTCCTCTTGACTTTCATAAAGTCAATGAGGGTGTTGTCGAGGTCGAACAGGACTGCTTTAATCATTTTTTCAGCCGACTATAAGTCGTATGCCTCGCCTTTCGGGTACAATTACTATTTCTTTCTCCTTTCTCAACTTATATTTCTTGACCAACTCTTTTGGGATTCTTATGCCTAAACTTAGCCCCCACTTTGAGATTTTTGCATTATACCTTTTCATAATTCGATATTTTTCGGCAACATAGCACGACTGTGCACAGTCGGCTTACAGCCGACTTGTGTCCCTGGCCCGGCGCACAATTCACGTTATGGCTTATACTTGTCTTCCTCCTCTTTAACCCAGAAAATCGTTTCCTCAAGCACTTTGGTCACGTAGTTGTCTGGCAGCTGCATCACGTGATGGAGTATGTACTCGTGGCCAAGCGTCTTGTGGAACTGCTCCAAGTTGGTGCGGAGCAGCCTGTCATTCATGAATATGGAAGCTGTGAGCGGTATGTACATGCCGTAGACGCCTGTTCCGAGGTCTGCCCATGTGAAGTTTTGCAGCCATGGCACGTTTTGTACGCTGCTCCTATTTAGGTAGCCGCCGCTGTGGTAACTCGGAGTTGACGAGTTGGTTAGGGAAACGTATGCAATTGGCTGAAGCGATGGCTGCTGTAAATCTTCAAATTCGCTGCTGAAATCCTGCTGTTGCAAGGAAAGCTCTGAATGCAGCGATAGCGGCTCCTTTCCAGCCAGGGTTGCCGCCTTTACGAACGCAAATGCTAGGTCGTGGACGCCGTTTGCAGCAGGTTTAATGTTCAGTGAAGCAGAGTTTATGCTGTTCCTGAGCCCTGCAATGTCATTGGCGAAGATTGTTTGTGCCCAGGCCATCTCGAACGCGAAAGCCTTGGCTTCCTCTGCCTGCCCGTTGCTTAGCGTTGGGGTAAGGACATGCCCAAGCTCGTGCCCGATCACGAGCATTACCTCGTCCATGTTTCCGGCTACGGCAAATATCTCCCTGCCGCTGTCGTTATTGAGTGAAAGCCCTACAACGCCCTCGTTGAAGAATTGTTTGTGCAGCTGCTGCAGAATTCCTCTGGCGGCAACTGTGATTGCTATGTCTTCAGGCAGCTCTTTCTGCATCATCTTGGCAAATGCCTCTTTTATGAATTCGGATAGTTCAACGGCAGCTGCTATAAAGCGGGTTTTTGGCCTGCTGGGGTTGAGGAACAGTACTGGCTGCAAATGGTAAATGGTCCCATTACTCACAGCTGTTGCCGAATCTTTTCCTGAAACAGACAAGCAAGATGAAGAGCTGCTGGTGTTCCTGAAATAGGTTGACGAATACGGGTTCAGCCTCGCGGCCATTGCAACATAGCTCATGCTGTACTCCCTGGTATGAACGCTGTTGCCATGGCTCAGGGTTGATAAGGGCGCAGCAGTGCCCTTATTGCTGTGGCTGCCATTGTAAGCTTTTTGAACCGCGTTTTCAAGCCCAGAGGCTCCTGAGGCTGAATAGCTGTTGTGGCCAGAATAGCCTCTGCCGGATTGGGTTTGGTAAGCCCCATACATTATGCTATGGGTAGCGGCTGTGATTTAATAACTTTATGAGTGGTGTGCCCTTTTCTGCAGCGCTAACTGCTAACGATACTTTTTTAAATAGTGATTGGAATTATAACCTTTCAGTAATGCGATGCCATAGCTGCAGCCATTAAACGGTATGGCTTAGCGCAAGTGGCTAAAAAGAGGGTAAATCATGGAATTTCAGGTTCCAAAACAGCAGAATCCTAATATTAAGAGCTACAATAAGGAAGAGCTGAGGGTTGCTTACGAGTTTGCAAAGCGCATGCACGGCGAGTTTGGCGACTTTCTTAAGGCAATAGTCCTTTTTGGCAGCACTGCAAAGCACATTGTCAACAAGGCAGGCGATGTTGACCTCCTTGTGGTTGTTGATGACGTTACCGTAACACCCACACAGGAGCTTGTTGAGGCTTACAGGATTATCGTTGAGAAGATGGTTACAGATGTGTCAACGAGGCTTCACGTCACAACAATAAAGCTTAGCACGTTCTGGGAGTACATCAGGGCTGGCGATCCGATTGGCATGAACATCCTGCGCGATGGCGTTGCCTTGCTGGATACTGGCTTTTTCGACCCGCTCCGGGCATTGCTGATGAGGGGCAGGATAAGGCCCAGCGAGGAGGCTGTGTGGACTTACTTTGCAAGGGCTCCCCGAACGCTACATAACGCGAAGTGGCACGTCCTTCAGGCAGTCATTGACATGTACTGGGCTGTGATTGATGCTGCCCACGCTGCCATCATGGTGCTTGGCGAGACGCCTCCGAGCCCTGACCACGTGGCATTCATCCTGGAAGAGAAGCTTGTCAAGCCGAATCATCTTGACAGGAAGTACGCTGTGACTGTGAACAGGCTTTACCTCCTGCAGAAGAAGATAATGCACCGCGAGATTAGGGAGATTAAGGGCGCTTACCTCGACACACTATTTAAGGAGGCCCAGGATTTCGTGGAGAGGATTGACGAGCTCATTAACAAGCGGTTCAAAACACGGAAGCCGAAGAGGTTCTGAGTAATAAGGAAGGAATTAAAAGAAAAGAATAAAAAAATAAAGAAAAAAAGCCCTGTGTTTATTTATATGTTCAAGGCTTTCTTAGTATCTTAAGCAGCAAAGCTGCACCGCCGCCAAGCACGACCACATAAGCCAATACAAGCAACGCCACGTATTGTGGTGTTTCAAGGAATGACTTCTTGGCCGGAGCTTGAGGAGCTGCCGGCTTCTCCTCAACAACAGGCGGCTGAACAACAACAATCGGAGGCTGCTCCTCTACTGGTTGTTCTGAAACAGGAGGCTGCTCTTCCTCTACAGCTGAAGCGCACTTCTGAACGCTCAGAAGCGCAACATCGCTGTTGCTCTTGGTGTCTGAGTTGAAGTACGTGTCAACAGTTACCCTGTAGTTCGCAGGCCTTGCAACCGTTTCAGGAACTGGAACGTTGAAGTTTACTGTTTCCTCATCGTCCTCGTCAACGTCAAGCTTGTCGCTCACTGCGCCGAAGCTGAGCTCAGGGCTTGCCACTCTGACAAAGACCTCATCTTCGTCCCTCCTGCCTGAGTTCCTTATGTCAACAGAAAGCCTGGCCTCTTTCTCGCAACTAACCGTTGGAGGGCTGAGGGTCAGGCTTTTTATTTCTATCTCGTGGCTCTTCCTTTCAATCTCGAACTTGACTATCCACTTCTCGCCGTGCCTTGCGCCTAACTCGTCAACGCCTTCGACTGTTATTTCAACGTCAAAAGTGCCGTCGTCAGCCTCGTCATCGATTACAGAGCTCAGCTTTATCGTTTCCTTGTCTTCAGGCCCAAGGTCTCCAACATCCTCGTCTTCGTCAATGTCGAGGTCGCCGTTGCCTACAACCCTGAGTTCTATGTCTTCAATAGTAACGTCTTCCTTTTCCTTGAACCTGTTCTCGAGCTCTATCTCGAATTCAACTGTCTGGCCTGGCTTCATGTTATCTACTGTGTCATCATTATCAACAGACTCTGACTCGCCGTTAAACCTTACCTTGATGTCCTTTATCTCAAGGTTGTTTTCTGCCTTTAAGTCAAGCCTGGTAGCTCCGCTCACAGAGCCGGCAGTTACGGCAGGAGTTGCTGTGAACGTTACTGAAGCAACGTTAACAGCCACAGCCGAAAGTGCCCTGTTAACGCCGTCAAGCTTCTGAGGCACCCTCACGCTGACCGGCACTGTTATGCTTTCGCCAACAGCTAATGTGGTCTTTGGAAGTGTGAAATTAACCTTCAGGTCGCTTTCCGTGAAGCCGCTTGCAACACTTACAACGCCCTTAAGATCGTTTAGCTGTTCAGGCCCGTCATTCTTTACCGTAATTGTTCCTGTTACGTTGATTTCTCTCTTGTCTTCTGTGTCGTGCCTTGGGTTGCTTCTTTCCTGATTATCGCCACCCAACGTCAGTGTCGCGGTTGCGGTAAGCTTTGGAGGAACGTCAACGACTGTTACAGTAACATCCTCTGCGTTAGCATTTGTGTCGTCATCCGTAACGTTGAATCTGAACTTGTAAGTTCCTGATTGGGTGAAGCCTGGTGTCCAGTTGAAGCCCATCTGGGTTGGACTAATGTATGAGTAATTAACCTTTGTAGAGACAATCGTAATCTGCTCTGGTGAGGTTGAAAGCGCGTTTGACTTTGTTCCTGTGCATGCTTGCTCTGCAGGCAGTGCTGGAATTAGGCACACACTGTAGTTTACATTGCCGAAACCGGCGTCTGCGCCAGTTGAAGTAACAATAAAGTTTAAAGGTTGACCTTCGTTAACAGACCTTGCGCCTATGGCAGGTGAAAAAGCTGGAGTGGTTGCTACAGCGCTTACGAAAGCCGCTGACAAAACAAGAACCAACATAAACAAAACACTTTTGAAGACGTTTTTCATTGTATAGCCAACCCCCAACTGTTTTTAGTTTAATTGACAAAATTAATTTATTAATTCCTGAGTAGTTACAACTAGTATATAAACGTTTTGTTTCTGGAGAATATATTTGCTATTTGCCCTTCAATGGGAACCACCCCATATTACCCTATATTATAGGATTAAATAGAAAAAAGACAATAAAACGAAAAAATCAAGAATCAGGAGTTTTTGCCAAAGTAGAATATCTTCTCGATAGCAACGTCCTCGGGCTTGAACTCTTCCCTGCCTGCCCTTGCCGTGGATGACGAAGAAACCTTTGGCTTCTCAAGCGTCTGCTGCATAGCTACCGCCTCTCTTGCAAAGGTCTGCTGCGGTTGCATCTGCTGTATTGGCTCAGCTGCAAAATGCTGGTCAGTTTTTTGGTCAGTTTTTGATAGACCTTTTTCGCTAAAAAGGTCTTGCTGGACAGACATCCTGTTAATCTGCTTGCTGACGTCGCCAAGGCCCCCGCCAAGCTTTTTAATTTCATCTTTGAGGGCCAGCACTTCCCGCACAACGGCTTCAAACCTCACCCCAAGCGACCTTATGTCCATGTTCAGTTCAGACACGACTTGGTGGTTAGCGTAAGCTGGCTCTGACTTTCCTATTGAGGTATTAGACGTTATGGCGTCCGCCATTGAATTGACAGAATTGCCCCTAAGCATCTCCTGCGCCCTAATCAGGGCCTCGTCTGATGTTTGCACTATGTTATGACGCATTAATTCCCTGGCCAGCGCGTTAACTTTCTGAATTTCTTCAATGCCCATCCTGCCCACCTCTCAACAACCAAATCGGTCCGTTTAATTGTTCAATCTGCCGGAAGCGTAATCGACGTCAGTATACTAATATCCGGACTACCCCCTTTAGTATACTGATATATAAAGGTTTTGGTTTTGATTTTTCGGCCTTATAACGCGCCCACAACCGGTTGTGACTGCTTTAGTCAACAACACAATTTTTGCACAACTTTTAAATAATTCTGCCTCTACCGAAGAACAATATGGGAGAACTCTTAAAAGTCGCATCTGTGAGTGACATTCCTTCAGGCACTGCCAAGATTGTTGAAGTGAAGGGCGAGCCGATAGCAATCTTCAATGTAAATGGCAGCTTCTATGCCACCCACAACACCTGCCTTCACAGGGGCGGGCCTTTGGGTGAGGGTTTTGTGAATGAATCCGAGCTTACTGTTGAATGCCCCTGGCACGGCTGGGTTTACAGCCTTGAAAGCGGAGAAACAGCGTTTGATCCCGGCAAGAAGGTAAGGACCTACCCAGTCAAGGTGCAGGGCACAGACGTTTTCTTGGAGTTATGATTTTGCCGCGGCCGCAACAACTTTTATAAAGTTACTTCTTTCATTTTTGGTTGAGCCGCAAGTCGCTTGTGCGACTGCGCCCAGTCGGCCGTTGCCGACTTGGCTTTTTGCCCGCAGCAGCGGGGAAAAAGGTTACGCGGGGGTAGCAAAGCCCGGCTAAATGCGCAAGACTTAAGATCTTGTGGGTTAGTCCCTTCGGGGGTTCAAATCCCCTCCCCCGCACTCAACCTTTTTGCGAAAAAGGTTGATCAAAAAACTACTAGCAGCGTTAGCTAGCGGATTATCTCAACCCTGCTCTCGCCTTCTTGGATTCCGTATGCAGTGGTGAGATTTCCATTTACCTCCAAAACGTATTTTATTGGCTGCCCTGAGTTGTAGAGGGGGCATGGGTCTGCTTGGCAGGGCACGGCATGGTGAATCTTAACTACGGTGAAGTCCTCGGAAATGAACACAATATCGAGAGGTATCAGCGTGTTCTTCATCCAGAAGTTAACGGCTGAAGCTGACGGGTAGATGAAAAGCATTCCATCATTTTTTCCTAACGATGTTCTGAACATTAACCCCTGTGCCCTTTCTTCATCGGTACCAGCAATTTCAGCCCTTATAACAAGTGATTCTGGAGAAAAGGTAACAACAGCGTAGTCTTTGCCCAATGCCGAACCCGAACCTTGTTTCTGTGCGAGAATGAAAATAACAGCAAATATCAGTACGGCAAACACGGCTGCCGCAAACAACGCCGTTTTGATTCTTGCCATTCAATCTGTACAAGACAATAACATTTAAAAATCATTTGGCTTTGCGGTGTCATTACGCCTCTGTAGCACAGCCAGTAGTTGCGCCTGATTTTAAGGAAAAACCTTTAAGTCCGCAAGACCTTGGTATGAGCTAACCAATCAGGTGGAGGTCCGGGGTGCAAATCCCCGCAGAGGCTTTATTTCTTCACTGACACTTTTTTAATCACAACGTCTTCAACCGGCCAGTCGCCGTTGCCGCTGCGGGTGCTGGTCTTGACTGCGGCGATGGCGTTAACTGCGTCCATGCCTTTCGTTACCGTCCCGAAGACTGCGTAGCCGTCGTTTCCGGGAGCGTAGTCCAGGAAGCCGTTGTCTGCAATGTTGATGAAGAACTGGCTCGTTGCGCTGTCAGGGATGCTCGTCCTTGCCATGGCTATTGTTCCAACTTTGTTCTTAAGGCCGTTGCTTGATTCCAGCTTTATTTGCTCGTGCGTTGGCTTCTGCGCGCCATCAGGGGTGAATCCTCCTCCCTGTATCATGAATCCCGGGATTACCCTGTGAAAGACCGTGCCATCGTAAAAGCCCTCGCTGGCATATTCAAGGAAGTTTTTTACTGTTATGGGTGCCTTGTCGGGGTAGAGCTCTACCTCAATTTTCCCCTTGCTTGTTTCAATAATAACTGTAGCTGCGTTCATATGTTTATCACCTTGCCCTTGATTAGTCTTACTATCTGAATTATTGATGGTGAGAAAAACTGCGGCTGCGGCAACTATGATAATGACCACAGCTAAAGCTTTGTTTAGTTTCATTATCCCTGTGCCTCAAAGCCAGGCATATTTAAGGATTGTGAATTTCGTAGCAAAAAACCATATATATTCCGAGCCTTTTTATAAAATCAGCTTCTTTTATAATGTTTATAAATTATAACCCAAAGTTATTTATGATTGTAAGCCTACAGGGGCATTGGTCGAATAGTTTTACGTTGTTTCTTTGGCAACAGCAACAGGATGCTAGTTGCTTCCATAGCTTATAATGCGCAAAAACGTGCAAACTTCGGGGATTATTCGGAGGCAATCGGTATGGCTTTGGAGGATTACGACGCAGAATTCGGGTACTCGCTGAGTGACCTTACGAAGAGCTATGGCAGGAAGGCTTACGAAGTGCCTGATTATGAGCTGCGAAGCGTTGCGGAGATTGAGCGCTGCGCTGAAACACACGACTACAGCGAGAAATCAGAGTGCCTTGAGCATCTTAAGTACCTTGAAGAGCTGCACAAGCGCCTGTCAATGATCGCCTTTGCCGAGGAGCGCGAAGGGATGCTTAACTGGGAGCTCAAAGAGATTCTTGAAAAGGTACGGAAAATTTCACTGCAGCTGACTCAGCTTTCTGAACACCTTCCGGTTGTTGTGGTCTATAAAGAAAAGGATAAGGGTGGTGTTCGCACTGGCCCTAAAGAGCTAATCACCTCAACACCAGCAATCGGCGGGCACTCTGAGCCTGTTATGTGAGTGCCAATGCCAAATCATACGGCTCAGTTTATGCGTAATTCTACCGTAAAGTTTAAATACTGCGGAAATAAGGAAACCGTAAGGCTTTTGGCCAGGTTGACTGGCCGTGAATATAGGAAAAAGTAGGAAAAAAGGAGGTTGCTAAAAATGGCCAAGTCCAAATCAACCGTTATGCCTTCTGATAGCTCTCTGCAGTCTGTTGGAAGCTGGGCTTTCTTGCTAGGCGTTGTTGTTGCCCTGCTGGTAGGAGTGTTCATGCCTGACAGGTCTAATCAGACTGTAACGTCGTTCCTTTTGCTGCTGGGCGTAATTGTCGGGCTTCTTAACATTACTACTAAGGAAACCAATTCGTTCCTGCTTGCGGCTGTTTCGCTTGCGTTGGTAGCGACTCTTGGCAGCAATGTCCTCAAGGAGGTTGTTGCTCCGCTCGGCACTTACCTGGGGTCAATGCTTGACTCAATCCTCGTGTTCGTTGTGCCCGCTACAATCGTCGTGGCGCTGAAGCAGATTTTCGGGCTTGCCGAGCGCAGGTAACAAAACTCGCATATCGGCAAGTTTTGGGATTGAAATTTGCGCAAATTTCAATAATTAAGCGCCAGGCATTCTTTTTCTTTTTTGTTTCTTTCTTTTGCTTGCAGCACAGGTAGCAATAAAAAGCCGCAAAAGCTTTATAAATTGTTAGCTGCTGTCAAAATTTCGAAGCTTTAGGTGTTTTTCGGGCTCGTGATCTAGTGGTTATGATGCTTCCTTGACGTGGAAGATGTCCCCAGTTCGAATCTGGGCGAGCCCACTTAACCTTCTTAATGTGCAAAAGATTTATAATGTTAAAGGGGTTAGGTTTTGCAAAATTTGAGAAAATTTGTTAAGAGCCAGTTACGAAAACCAAATCGTGGCAAGCATCGGAAGGTGAGGAACATCAAGCTTACTATACGCTACTCTGTTGTGCTTTTGATTTTGCTTACAATCCTGTCCGCCCTGATAATCAGGTCACTGTTCAAAACAGTGCTGGCAGGCATCATTCTTAGCTATATTTTTTATCCGGTATACGGGGCAGTTTATTCCCGTCTTAGGATGAAGACTGTCTCTGCGCTGCTCATAACAGTGCTCATTCTTGTGCTTATTACTGTGCCGTCGTTCTTTGTTATAAACAAGCTCTCAAATGAGGCGTCGGTTGCCTTTGTGGTTGCAAAGCAGTACCTTGAGGGAGGCAGCAAGGCGATTCAGTGCGGGGGAGATGGCTTGTGCCAGCTGATACCAGCAAACCTTAAGGATGCAAGCCCTAAAGTCAAGGCCGTCCTCACAAACACCCTTGGCAAGGGAACCGAGTACATTGTCAACAAGACAACCCAGGCTATCCTTTCCCTGCCTTCCATTGCCCTTAACCTATTCATTGTCTTTTTCATTATGTATTACATGTTCAAGGACGGAACAGGGTTTGTTGAGGCTGTCAAGAACATACTGCCGGTTAGGAAGCAGAGGCAGGATGCGCTTATAGGGCAGTTCAGCCAGGTTGCTTCTGCCGTGATTTACGGCACTGTCATTGTTGCCGTGCTGCAGGGCGCGCTTGCCGGAATTGGCTTTTACCTGTTTGGCGTGCCCTCCCCCATTATTTGGGGGGTCATTACGGCAGTGGTTTCGCTGATTCCCTTTCTTGGGCCTTACATCGTGTGGTTTCCGGCATCGCTGCTTCTTATGGCCAGCGGCTATTACTCGGGCGAAGGGCTTATTTTCCTGAGGGGGCTTGGCCTGTTCTTTTATGGCCTGCTCCTAGTCAGCGGTGTTGATAACGTGCTGAAGCCTAGAATAATTGGCAGAAAGGCAAAAATCCACCCTGTCCTTGTTTTCCTCGGCATTATCGGAGGGGTAAACTTCTTTGGCCTGGTGGGCTTTGTTGTCGGGCCTGTCATAATTGCCATGCTTAAGACTGCCTTTGAGGCGTACGTTAAGGAAAGGGCGCAGCCGGCCGACTCAGAAGAATAGTTTAGCTGCTGTTCGCTAACTCGGGAAACGCCTTCTTTACCGCATTAAAGCAGTTTTGGTTGAGATTTACTGGGATCTTGTTGCACAGCCCTATCTCCCCGGTCGTCACTGCAGCCCTGTGATAGCAGGTCCATCTTGTAGAAGGCTCCTCTATTTCAGCACATAGCAGCTTGTCACCATTAACTGATCCAATCTCCAAGAAGCACGCGTCTCTTACTGATTGGTCAAGAATATAGGCGCAGGTTGGCCCTGAAGTAATGTTTTTGGCAAGCCCCACGTAGCAGTCAGCCACTTCTGTGCCATCCTCTATCTTTGAGCATGCGTCTGGCTTTTTGGTTACAAGTGCAAGCTGGCGGTAGCAGTCGTTCCTCCATGATTTGTCATCGATATTGCCGCAAAGAGGCGTTTCAGCCTTGTTAATTGCCAGTTCGTGCAGGCAAAAGCCCCTTGCTTTTACATCTTTTAGCTGGTTGCAGGCATTCTTGCTGTTGGCTTCCACTGCAAGCTTGGCATAACAGCTTTCTGTTATTTTTGAAGCGTTGAACACCCTATCGCAGAATTTGGTGTTGTTTGTGGAGAAAGCCAGTTCTCTGTAGCAGTCGTTTTTCGCTGCCGTGTCTGCAACGCCTTTGCACGTGTCCAGCTTATCCAGCGAATTGGAAAATATTCCGCTGGCAATCTTGTTTACCGTGTCTAACTTGTGGAAAGGCCAGATAACCAACAGGATTACTACAACAAGCACAGCCAGCGCTATCATCACAGTTTTGTTGGCAAGCACTTTCTTTATTACTGACATTCCGCTGTTACCAGCCGGGCTAGCCACTGCCGGCTCCTTCCTTGCAGACTCCTTGTTGGATGCCATTGTCGAACGCTTTTGAGTTTGAAATTAGTATAAAAAGCTTATGAATTGAAAGGAAGAAACGCCGGGACAGGGCAAAACTTCCTGGTCAAAAAGTAGCACGTGTTAGTCGATGTAATTAATGTTTCTAGACGAGCTTTTATTTAAACATTTCTGTATTGCAGAAGCTAGATTATTATTTCAGAATTCTTGTTTTCAATAATTTTTATTTTGTCGTCGGTTTTATCAACCAGCCATGTTTTGAGACCTTGACTAATCCTCGTGATTCGAAGAAGTGTCCCAGCAGTC
>JACPIH010000036.1 GCA_016188155.1 Candidatus Woesearchaeota archaeon
GCTCCGTTGTCAACAGCTTCTTCCTGACCCACTTATCAAGGGCAGAGACCACATCGCCAACCATTATTACAGAGGAAACCAAGGTATTGCTGCCTTTCTGGGCTTCACCGATTATTTCTCTTACCTTACCCACTCCCTTTTCTGCAGCTTCATCAGAGTAGCATTTAACAAAGGCAGAAGAATCTATATACCTCATTAAGTTTCAGCTCTCATCTCAACTATGGTCTGAGACAAAGTTTTACCAGACTTTTTAGTGGCTTCGCCTATGGCTTTCCGTACCCGTTCAATGCTGCTGCCCTTGACACTGTATTTTAGAGCAAACTGCCTAATTGCGTCCATTGCAGCTTCTGACCTTAGTTTATACTGCCCGTTATCCAGAAGCACTTGCCTAAGCTGCTTTGTTTCCTTCGCCGCATCAGTCGTTAAAGCCGCCATATTATCACCTAGCAGCTTACTGCTATTACTCGTATTTAAAGCTTTGGCTGTTGTACGAGACGCACAGGGACTTAGCGTAGGATTGTTATTTCATCCACGGCATCCTGAGCCTGAGCTTCGGCTTTTTCTCCTCGTCGTCCTTGATGCCTGTGCTTAGCGCTTTGAGCTGCTTGAAAGTTATCTCTTCAACAAAGGCAACTATCTTTTCCCTCTTTTCGCCCTCAATCTTCAGGGCTTTTAAGAACTCGTCAAGCTTGCTGTTCTTGCTCGCGTCAAGCTGCTTCTGCTTCCTTTTCCTGGCTGCCACGGTAAATTTCCCTCCTTTCCTACCCTCAGCGTAATTTCCTTTCGGAGTAATTAAACCTTTCGCTGCAATGGGCGTTAAAGCGAAGGTTTAAATATCTGTGGCACATATATTAGGAGTAAAAGTGAACTGCCATGGTTTTTGACCAAAAAGTTGCAATTGCTGTATTGGCTGCCGTTATCGCCTATGTGGCGTACAGGATTTTCTTCTCTTCCAAGGATGCGTCATTGACGCGCTACGAGCAGGAGGTTGAGGAAATCCTGACTTCTGACAAGTACAAGGTTAAGGGAAGGTTTGAGGAATAAAGCCTAAAGTTTTTGCTCTTTATTGCTATCGCTGCTGCAGCTGTTGCGTGTTCAGCTCCACTTTTCCAGAAGTGAGGTCTTTGTAAGGCCTTCCTGCAATGGCGCTCATTGTCCTGAAGACCAGTGCGCCGTCCTTTTCTGTTGTGCCAACGGTGGGCCAGATGTCAAGAAGCTGCTGGTATGGTGAAACATCGCCCGTTACCAGTATGGTTGGCACAGCTGTTATTTTGTATCTGGAGATTAGCTCTTTGCCCTCTGCGCTTGCAGCGTCAGTCACTTTTATTGTGGCAGGGTTTACCTGGAACCTCCTCACTATCGGAACGTGCATCGTGACATCATAGCAGCCTGTGCAGCTGCTGTCGTTAAGCAATATGAGCTGCGTAACGCCTGTTATTTCGCCTGTCGAAACGTTCAGGTATGGCGGGTTTGCGCCAAGCGCTATGGCACCGCCTTTCTTGACAGTGCCAACCTGCGCAAGCTGCGCTGCAAGGAGGTATTCATTAACTTCTGCGGATACCAGTATTCCCGGCAGCCGCAGCATCGAGAATTCCTTTACTATTTCGCTCCCATCGCTGCTGCTGAAGTCAACGACTTTGACCTCCTTAACCTTGACCTGGCTTCTCAGCTGCTGCACAACACCCATCAGGTCAGGGCATTCCTTGCAGCTGCTAACGTTTACGTAAGTTAAGCTGACCAGGCCTTTCACATCGCCTGTTGCGGCGTCAACATAGGGTGGCTGCTGTGAGTAAATAAGTGCGTCATCTGCCTTTGTGAATCCTGCGAGACTGGCCAGACTGACCCTGTCGACTTCGCCAGTTATAACGACGGTTGGCAGCCGCTTAATGGCGTACTTCACTACCAGCTCCTGCGCCTCTGAATCTTTTGACTCTAGCGTGGTTGTTTTTGTTATGTTGACTTTCGCACCTTCAACCGTGCTTATAACCTGCTGCAGGGGTGCGCATTCCTCACAATCAGCGCTAATTGCCGTTAGTTCAATAACAGCTGGCCTGTTAAGTTCCTGTGCCTCTGCCGCCATGGCATCAAGCTTCTGCGAAAGCGTAAAAGCCTGGAACGCCTGGAAAACAACAATCAGAAGCAGGGCAACAGCCGCGACAGTTGTAATCGCCGACAGGTTTAAGCCCTTGATTTCCGGCAGCGTTATCCTGATTTCTTTCTGCTCCTTGTGCTTACCAGCATCGGTTTCGTGCTGCGGTTTACCGGCGTGGTGCTTTGCATGATGCTCTTTTTTCTGCTCAGATTCTGTCATTTAGGAACCTCTTTGCTTTCGGCTCAGCACCCGCCAACCATTTGCGGAAGGTCTGCAATGCTGCTGGCTGCCCCTCCGCCTCCAGAACTAGCCACAGCACTTCCACCGCCTCCGCTGCCGGCAGAAACCGGCCCCTTGGAACCAGACGTTGCGGAAATCTTTCCCTCTGAAATCTTTTCTTTCAGAGCGCTAAGCTGGAAGGCCTGTACTGCTGAGACTAATATCAGTGCTACGAGCACAACTGGCAGAATCTTGCTTGCGTTAACCATTCTTGTTCACCTCATCATATTTTAACAGCCGCCGACCATTGTTGGCAGCTCTCCGATGCTTGTCGTATCGCCTGCCTTTACCTTCTTCAGCAGGTCCCTGTCATTAAGGACAGCAGGCGTCAGCTCCAGGCCATTCTCTAGTGCTGCAACTGCTTTCTCGACCATGTTCTTCGGGTAATAAAGAGATTTCCATTTTGTCAATTCAAGCAGTATCTCATCATCAGTCCACTCGTTTGGATGGTTTTTAATAAGGTATTTGGACAGCCCCTTGAACGATGCAGCGTGCGAGCAGCCGCAAAGGCTTCTGCCTGTGCTGTCAATAACAGAGGGTGCGCCGCAGCAGAACTCGCAGCTGATTTTTGTTCCAACATCTATGAATCGAGCCTTTTCTTCTTCTGTCAAGGAGTTTGTTGGCACCTGGCTGTCAAGCTTTGCCAATATGTTCAGGCTGTTTATGGGGTCGTCAAAGCTTACTCCGAGCTCAGCGCCATACAGCGGAGTGCCGGTTGGGACTACTGCCTTAATCGCGTCCTGCACAACATCGCCAGAGAGCTTGACATTGAGCTTTGTCCCTTTTGAGGGCCCTCCGCTGCCTCCTGTCAGGTCGGAAATGGCCATTATCTGCCACTGGTTTATAATCAGGACAACTGCGGCTACAGTGACAAGGATGAGCAGTTTTGTGCTTCTGTCTTTTTGGAGAACCATTTTGTTTTACAACTATTGTAAGGAGCGCATATTTAAATCTTTCGTTGTAAAGCTTTACAAATTTAGAAAACTATTTATAGTTGCTCAGCAACTGCGCCTGCATGAAGCAGGTTTTTGGTTCTGTACTAAGCCCTCTTGAGAGTGATGTTCTCAACGAGTTATGGCCTGACAGGGAGCTAAGGGTAAGGGATATTTATCATATAGTGAGGAAAAGCAAGAAGATTGCCCTCACGAGCGTTGCCGTGATTCTTGACAGGCTTTTCGAGAGGGGCATTGTTGACAGGAAGATTGAGACAGGGCGTGGAGGCCTTAGGTACCTTTACTTTCCAAAGAAGAACAAGAACCAGTTTGAGAAGTCAGTTGTTGAGGAAACAGTTAATAAGCTCATAGCCAAGTTCGGGGATGTTGCCGTAAGCTATTTTAATGAGCGCTTTGTCAAGGGCAAAAAAAGGTAAGAATTAAAAGCGGGCGTCTTTTACTTGCTGCTGAGGGACTTGTGAAATGTGCACAGAATGTACGCTTGCATTTTTTTTAAGCCCGGTTAAGTCCGGCATCGTGGCGCTTTCATTTACTATTGCTATTGCCGCGCTTGTCATGCTGAGAAGGCTCAAAACTGCTGACACGAAGAAGCGCCTCACGCTGTTGTACATTCACGTCTTTGCTTTTGCGTTTCCGTTCCTGTTCTTTGCGTTTTTCAGGGGCTGCCAACAGTATTTTAGCGGCTGCAGCCAGGCAAAGGCAATAGTTACTATGATTGGGCTTACCGCATTGATAGCCACAATCATTGCAGCTGCGGTTGCTCCCGTCATTTTTGCCAAGAGGCATTCGCGCAAATCCCTGCCCTTACGAGGAAGCTACTGGGACAAGTTTACCAAAAGGCACGCGGAGACGTTGGTGATAAAGCAGCCAAAGCTATACGCCCTCAATACTGCGGCGCCTGTCGCTTTCTCTTTTTCGCTGCTTACGCCAAGGATTTTCCTTTCCGCAGGCCTGTTTGATATCCTTGGAAGAAAGGAGATTGAGGCAATAGTCCTTCACGAGCTGGCGCACATAAGGAACAAGGCCTCGTTTTTCAAGCTGTCCGCTCATGTTGCGAGGCTGCTTTCGCCATTCGCTGCTTTGGCAAATTTTATGGGTGGCATCACACTGAATGCTGAAGAGGAGTCTGCTGACCTCTATGCCGCGACAACGCAGGGGACTTACAAGTATCTTGATTCTGCAAAAAGCAAGATGGCTGCTTACAACAGCGAGAGGTCATCTGCTTAAATGGAGAAGCATCTCTGCAGCGGCTGCAACAAGGAATTCCAGAGCCCTGAAAGCCTTGAACAGCACAAGCAGGCAAAGCACACCGCACAGCCGAAGGCGGTGCCGAAGAAGAGCGGCTCCAAGAAGAAAATAATCCTTGCAGTTGTTGTTTTGCTTCTCGTAGTTGGCGGCTACTTTGTCCTTGGTAACAAAGGCGGCGGTGAAAAGCCAGTAATTGGCGGAGGCAGCGGCGAAGGCAGTGTTCCCACAGATAATTTTGACGAAAAGGCTTTTGCTGCGAAAATCCCGAAAGGCGCAATCCACTGGCACCCTCACGTTACGATACTGATTAAAGGCAAGGCGGTAACCATCCCTGCGAATTTGGGGCTTGAAGGCTCTGTTCATAAGCCTGTTCATACGCATGAAACTGATAATATCCTGCACTGGGAAGTGCAAAGCCCTACAGTGAAGAACATGCAGCTCGGCTACTTCTTCAATGATGTCTGGAAGAAAAAGCTCAGCAGCGAATGCATTCTTGATTACTGCAACGGCCCTGATGGCGCGCTAAAGATGTTCGTCAACGGCGTTGAAAACACTGAGTTTGACCACTACATGCCACTTGACGGGGATGAGATAAAAATCGTGTTTGAGTAAAAAATGGCAGCAGCCTTGCGCATCATCGCATCATTATTGCTTTTCCTGCTGCTTGCCACCAGTTATGCTGCTGCACAAAATAACGAAGAGGGCGGCATTGAGAAGCAGCTCAGCGTCCTGCAGAAGCTTCAGGACTACAACAACTCTGTTGCTGAATCAACCCTGCGCAACGTGTCTTTCCTCATTGCTTTTTTTGGCGGGATTCTGAGTTTCCTTGCTCCGTGTACCGTAGCCCTTTTTCCGGCATTCCTCGCTAACGTCGCAAGGAGCAAAAGGAACATCACACTGTCCACGCTTGTTTTTTTTATGGGCTTTTCGCTTAGCTTCATTGCATTGGGAATTGCCCTGGTTACCCTTGGCAGGATTTCCTTTGCCACTTTTCAGCAGGATATCTCTGTTTTTGTGCAAACAGCGGGGATTCTGCTGGTTTTCCTCGGCATATTGACTGTTTTCGGGAAAGGCTTTTCCTTTATGCGCCTTGGCGCTAAGCTGCCAAAGGACGCCATGGGCACGTTCCTTTTTGGGGCGCTTTTTGCTGTTGGCTGGTCTGCCTGCATAGGGCCTGTGATAGCCGGCATCTTCGTTATGGCTGCTGTTTTCCACAATTATGCTTACACTGCATTATTGCTCTTTTTTTACGCCTTGGGGCTTGCAATACCTTTGTTTGCGGCAGCTTTTTTTTATGACAAATTCAACCTTTCCAGCAGCAGGCTTGTTCAGGGCTTTGCAATCAACCTGAAAGTTGGCAGGAGCGAGATTCTCCTGACAAGCACGAATCTTGTATCAGGGCTGCTGCTCGGTTTTCTTGGCTTGTTTTTTATTTTCAACAAGGGCACTACCGCAATCACAGCTGCCGATTTGCTTGGGATGATTGCCCTTCTCGCCGCTGTTTTTGCAGCGGCTGCTTTAATCCACAAATTTATTGTGGCGAAAGTTATAAGCAGCAACAACGCAAGGAAAATAGCTGCCCTCGCTGAAATCTTTGCAGCGCTTGCCGCGTTTGCCTTTATCACGCACAGGTATAATGTCCGCACAACAGGCCTTACCGAGCAGCTGAGCAGGACTGTGCTTGAGAACACTGCAAAATTCAATTTTGTTGCAGCAGCCGTGCTCTTTGCATTCGCTGCGTTGCTGCTTTATTTTGTGAAAAGGCAGCTCAAAGGTGGAAAGAAATGAAAGTGAAAGTTAAGGAGGATTATTTAGTATATGGAACTTTAGCTATCGTCTTCGTCACTCTAATTTTTAGCCTTTCCTCGTTTGTCAATTTTCAAAAAGAAGCTGGTGGCGAAGCAACAAGTAAGCCAAGTGAAGTTGATTCGAATAAAATGGGCAGCAGTTTAAGCCGTATGTCCTTAACAGGCTTTGACGTTGAGTTGGCAAAGGAATTCATGGACAAGGACAACGATGGCAAATGCGACGTATGCGGCATGCCTGTTGAGCTGTGCATTGATTCTGGGCAGCTGCAGTGCAACATGGACCCTAATTCAGTAATTGGGGTTTTGGGGTCGCAGCATACCCACGCTGATTGGAAAGTGTACGTTGATGGCGTGCCTTTTGACTTTGAGTCTTTTGCTATGGACATGTCTAAGATGGACACTAACACCACTAGCAGCTTTATACATGTTGATAAAGGCGCGCAGCCTCCTGAAAAGACAGGCGATGTCGTTCATATGCACGCTACTGGTGTGCCTTTGTGGCTGTTTTTCAGGAGCATAGGCGGAGACTTTAATGAGACCTGCCTTACTTTGCCAAACAACCGGCAATTTTGTGATTCGCAAAGCAAAATGCTTAAATTTTACGCGAACGGCAAGCCAAATGAAGAATTTGGAAATTATGTCTTCAACGACTTGGACAAAATACTTGTTAGTTATGGTGGCAAAGACTCAGACGTCCAACCAGAACTGGATTCTATAACGGATTTTGCAAAATCACATTAAAACAATAAATTTAAAAGAAGGTTGCAGTAGTTTAGTTCTAATGGCAAAGATAAGCGATAACCCTCTCGACTCTGCAAGGAAGCAGCTGCGTGCTGCTGCCGCAATTCTGAAGATTGAGCCTAAGGTCCTTGCCGTGCTGTCTGAGCCAAAGAACGAGCTTACTGATGACATCCCTGTCAAGATGGATGACGGGGAAACCGAATATTTCAACTCGTTCAGGATTCAGCATAACGATGCCCTTGGCCCTTATAAAGGGGGAATCCGCTTTGGCTCGGATGTTTCCATGGACGAGGTAAAAGCCCTGGCAATGTGGATGACGTGGAAGACGGCCCTTGTTGGGATTCCGTTTGGAGGAGCCAAGGGCGGCATAATATGCGACCCGAAGAAGTTCTCGCAGGCAGAGCTGGAGAGGCTGAGCAGGGGGTATGTGCAGCAGTACGTTGACAGCATTGGCCCTCACAAGGACATTCCGGCTCCGGACATGTACACGAATGCCCAGATTATGGCCTGGATGCTTGATGAGTATGAGAAGCTTACTGGAAGGCATGCGCCGGGCGCTTTTACTGGAAAGCCTGTTGAGCTTGGCGGGATTGGCTCGAGGGAATCAGCTACGGGCTATGGCGGCTTTGTGGCGGTGCAGCAGGTTGCGAAGCTCCTTAAACTGAAGCCAAAGTCAACAACGGTTGCAATCCAGGGCTTTGGCAACGTCGGCCATCACGCTGCGCAGTTCCTGTTTGATGCAGGCTACAAAATAGTTGCGCTCAGCGACTCGCAGGGCGCGATTTACAACAAAAAAGGGCTTAACCCTGCTGCTGCAATGACGTGCAAGCTGGAGAAGGGCATGATTGCAGAGTGCTATTATGCGGGCTCTGTTGTTAACGGCAGCAAGTCAGGCGTCATAAAGAACGAGGAGCTGCTTGAGCTTGGCGTGGACATCCTGATGCCTGCTGCGCTGGAGAGCCAGATAACTGCAAAGAACGCCAACAGCATTAAAGCTAAGGTTGTCGTTGAGCTTGCCAATGGCCCTACAACTCCGGAAGCTGACAGGATACTGCAGCAGAAAAAAATTAAGGTTGTTCCTGACGTCCTTGCAAACTCTGGCGGGGTTATAGGGAGCTATTTCGAGTGGGTTCAGAACAACTATGGCTATTACTGGGCTGATGATGAAGTGCATGACAAGCTCTCAAAGCTTGTGACAGCCGCCTTTGCGAAAGCAGTTGCGAAGTCAAGGGAGCACAATGCTGATATCAGAACAGGGGCATATCTGCTGGCGGTAAGCAGGGTGGCAAGGGCAATAGGGCTGAGAAGGGGAATTTAGATGGCGTACGAGCTTGGCTGGATACTGTTCAGCGTTTTCCTTGTAAGCCTTATCTCTTTTGTTGGCGCACTTACAATGATAATACGGCAGGCGCTTCTTAACAACGTGCTTTTCGCGCTCACCGCTTTTGCGGCAGGCACTTTGCTGGGCGCTGCACTGCTTGACCTTGTGCCTGAGGCTATCACGGCAGGTGAAGCTGCCGGTGTTGCGCTGATTACAGTCCTTATTTATGTTCTTGGCGGAATCCTTGTTTTTTACGCTATTGAGCGCTTCATCCTGTGGCACCACCATCACCACCGCGAGCTTAAGGGCGAATCGCATAAGGAAGTGCATGCCTTTACATTCCTCAGCTTAATAGGGGATGGCGTGCACAACTTCCTTGACGGAACGATAATTGCCGCAGGTTTTCTGACTAACACCCAGCTTGGAATCACTACGACAATTGCCATTGCCCTGCATGAGATTCC
>JACPIH010000005.1 GCA_016188155.1 Candidatus Woesearchaeota archaeon
ACAATTGCCATTGCCCTGCATGAGATTCCCCAGGAGATTGGCGACTTTGCCCTTCTCGTCTACGGCGGCCTTAGCAGGGCGAAGGCGCTCTTTTACAACTTTCTGTCAGCCCTTACGGCTGTTGCTGGCGGAATTGCCGGTTACTTCTTTCTCAGCAGGCTCGCCCATCCAACCATGTTCCTGCTTGCGTTTGCGGCCGGCGGCTTCCTTTACATAGCCACTGCCGACCTCATACCAGAGCTTCACAAGGAGCGCGGCATTGTCAGGTCTGTCGTGCAGTTTGGCTGCATGTTCGGAGGAATTGCGCTCATCTTCCTGATCATAAGCTTGTTTGAGTAGCGCGTTTCGGATAAATTTAAAAAGTGTGGCGCCTAAAATAGGGTTATGGCTTTATACGCTCTGTTTTTCTGGGCAATTTTCTTCTTCATGTTTGTTTCTTATCTTTACCTCAGGTTCCTTAGGGAGGAAATTGACAGGGCTGACCTTGCATTCGCCTCTGTAATCTCTGGGGCGGTCATAGTTACGCTTGTAATCGCTTCCCTGACGTGGAGCTTTTAGCGTGATGCAATCAGTGCTGAAGCGCAAAATATTAATGCTAGTACTGGGTTGGCATTGGAAAAGCAGAGGTGAGTGGTATGTGCGGAACATGTGGATGCAGCGGTGACATGAAAGAAAAGAAAGGCAAGAAGAAAAAGATGTGAGTGTGGGAGCGCGAGTTGCGCTCTTTTTCTTCTTTATTAAAGTCACTTAAGATGGCAACCGACCCCGTATGCGGAATGGACATTGAAGAGAAAGACGCGCTTACCGCTGTTATTGGCGGCAGAAAATACTTCTTCTGCAGCAACGAGTGCCGGGACGCGTTCCTGTCCAAAAAGCCATGAGGGAAAAATGCCGGCAGCAAAAAAAGCAAAAAAGGGGCTGAAAGAGAATATTGCAAGCACAATCAGCGGCTTTAGCGGCCTTATGGGAGTTTTCAGCTCATGGACTGTGTGCCATAATGTCTGCACAGCGGCAATTGCCCTGCTGGCCATTATCGGCATAACTGTCACAGGCATGCCACTGCTCTTCCTGCAAAGCGTTGCAGTGCCGTTCTGGACTGCCGCAGTTATCCTGCTTATCGTGCTTCTGATATTAAAATGGAGAAAGATGGGCTGCCTTTCCGGCAAAATGCTGCTTCTTAATGCAGGGCTGGTTGTTATGGGCACGCCGTTTGGAACGCAGTTCAGGCAGCTTTTCTGGCTTGTAGGCGGCGCTCTGGTCTTCGCTGCAGCGTTTTCTTTTGTAAAAGGAAAAGTTGGCAGGCGCTGAGCAAGCGGCAGTTTCTTCTTCTTTATTTTATCAATATATCAAAAAAGAGATATAACGAAAACTTTATATACTAAATGGTTTACAACGCTTGAAAAGCTTCAGTGAAAGCGTGAATGGAGGGATGACTGGCATGGCAATTTCAAAATGGGTTTCGGTTTTAGTCATATTATTGCTGCTTTTGGGCACGGGTTTGCCTATGTATAGGCTCTACTCCTCAAACAAGGCGGGAGAGGGCATGGACGGCGATGACATGAAATTAACAGGTAATGCTGCAAAGAGTGAAAAAAGCGAGGCAAGCCTCGCATTGCCGGCATTTGCTAAAAGCAATGCCAAAACCATGAAGGCTTACCAGGTTGCGGTCGCAAGGAAGGACGAGTTCAAGTTTCTTACCTGCCACTGCGGCTGCGGGATGCACGCCATGAGCCACAGGGGCAAGACCATTCCAAAGATGAACAACCTGTACGACTGCTTTGTCCAAACAGACGGCGACTGGGAGGACCACGCTGCAATAGACTGCCCGTACTGCGTTGACCTGGCAGTCATGGCTGACGACATGCTGAACAAGGGCTACACGCTTAAGCAGGTTCGTGAGGTTATAGACACCAAATACAACCAGATCCCTGCAAACATGAGGGGCATGGACATGAATCCGCCAATGCCGAGTGTTTGAGGGCAGTGTAAGGACAAGTGAAGTAAATTGAAACCGCTGTTAAGATTTTCCGGGGCAGTAGCAGCGGCTGCTGCGGTTTTAGCTAAACCGGCATTGGCGCACTGCCCTCTGTGCGCGGCAGCAACTGCCGGGGGGGTTGCGGCAACGAGATTTCTTGGCGTTGATGACGCTGTTACAGGGACTTTCATGGGCGGATTTGTCGTTTCTACGGCACTTTGGTTTGACTTATGGCTGAAAAAGAAAAGGAATGGCAAGGAGTTATTGCCATTCCAGTCAACGATTTTTATCATAGCATCCTTGGCCCTTACTATCCTGACGTTTTACCTGGCGAAGCTTCTCGGCTCTTCGGATCCGGCCTACCACATGTTCGGCGTTGACAAGCTTTTAGTAGGAACAATCGTTGGCACAGCTGTGACTGTTGGCGCGTTTGCGCTGCACAAGTGGATAAGGAAGGTCCGAGGCGGGAAGAGCCTTATGCCGTTTCAGGGGATAATTGTGACGCTGCTTTTTCTGGCGGCAACTGGCGTGATATTTTACTTCATAACCCGGAGGGTGGTTTGAAATGAAAGCTGAAAATTTCATTAAGCACGTTGAGGAGATTAAGGGCAAAGGCCAGCTTGACCTCTCACTTGGCGAGGACCTGAGCATAGGCATAATGAACCTTATCAGCCTGGAAGAGCACTTCCTGTTCAGCTTTGTAAAGACAAACAACGGGCAATACCTGCCCATGCTTGAGCAGACCAGGGAGCTTAGGAAGAGGCTGCTGAAGAAGATTGTAAGGGATAACAAGGGCGAAGACTGGTGCATCAGCAAGCACCTCTTGGCTGCAACTATGAGGCTGACTGAAGTGGGCACAAAGTATCTGCATGACGGCAGGCAGAAGGAAGCCGAAGAGATGTTCATTGAGGCTTTCAACCTTTACAGCCTGTTCTGGGCCATAAACAGCCCGGGAAGCATTAAAAACAGTGGTAGTGAGACAAGGGCAGTTGATAGCGGGACTGAAAAATCGAAGCTATCCAAAATAGCAGAAGCATTTAAGAAGCTCATTGACTGCTGCAAGGAGTAAAAAGGAGGTGGTTGCAATGGCTAATCGCTTGAAAGGCAAGGTTGCCATAGTTACAGGCGCAGGCTCCGGCATAGGGCGGGCTGCTGCAATCCTGTTTGCCAAAGAAGGCGCTAAGGTTGTTGTTGCAGATTACGATGAGAAAGGAGGCAGGGAAACGGCTGCCATGATTTCCCGGGCAAAAGGCAAGGCAATATTCGTAAAAGCTGACGTTTCCAGCAGTTCTGATGCAAAGAAGCTTGTCGCTGCAGCTGTCAAGAATTTCGGCAAGCTGAATATCCTGTACAACAACGCCGGCATTGTCCGCTGGGGAAACGCTGTTGAATGCACTGAAGAAGACTGGAACAGGGTAATTGACATTAACATGAAGGGCGCATGGCTGTGCTCAAAATATGCCATCCCTGAAATGACCAAGGCAGGCGGGGGCTCGATAATCAACACTGCCTCAATCGCAGGCTGCGTTGCCTTTGCAAAGATAGCTGCCTATTGCGCTTCCAAAGGCGGCCTGATTGAGCTGACAAAGTCCATGGCGCTTGATTTTGCCCAAAACAAGATACGGGTAAACGCGATATGCCCTGGCGTGATTAAAACCGGAATGACAAAAGGAATCCTGAATGACAAGAAAACCCTGCAGGGCATGCTCAAGGCAACGGTCATCGGCAGGCTGGGCGAGCCTGAAGACATAGCATACGCTGCGCTTTACCTTGCCTCAGACGAGTCATCCTTTGTAACTGGAACAACCATTGTTGCTGACGGCGGGTGGACTGTGCAGTGATTATCTTGCGTAGCTTTTAGCGCAGTTCATGCAGCAGAAGTAGAGCTTTTTCCCGCGTACGCGCTGCTCATAGCCGCCCTTGTAGACCTCGCAGTTGCAGTGGGCGCACGTCTTGACTTTTGACTGCACGGCAAAATCGATGATGGAAGCGAATTTCGAGCTTATCCTCCTGACAAACTCCCTGCCCTCTTTCGTGAGGGAATAGTCCTTCTTTTCGCGCTTGTCCATTTTTGAGTGCTCTATGTAGCCCCTATTCTTGAGGAGGGCCAGAAACGGATAAACCTGGCTGGCGCTTATCTTTGCCCCGAAATTCTGCTGGAGCGCATTCATTATCTCATAGCCGTGTATCCTGCGCCTGCTCAGGAGAAGCAGCGTGTGCAGCTTTATCAGGTTGTTTATCTTAATGTCGCCCTTCGCCATGGGCCGCATTAAAAAGGAAACATTTAAATAGTTTATCCTTCCAGATATATCTAAAATTAGATATATTGACAATTCGGAGGGAAGGAAAATGAAACCGTTTACGGCCGCGGTTGCGGGAGGAATAACTGCCGTTGTCATATCTGCTATTTGTGCGGCTTTGGTAGCTGTATTTCCAATTGGTTTTGTAAAGAGCTACGGGGGAGCAGTGTTCCATGGGATGAACATCTCGGCCATAATGATGAGGCCCCAGTTCACTGTGTTTAGCCTGCTGCTGGGCTTCATTTACGCCTTCATCACCGGCTTTGTGATTGGCGGGGTATTTGCCTGGGCCTACAACTGGGCCGAGAAGAATCTGAAAGGTAAGGGGAGGTGATTTGCATGTGCGGTGGAAGCGGTTGCTGTGGTGACGAGAAGCCAAAAAAAGGCAAAAAGAAGGATTAAGAAGAGCTAAAGGATAAACTGGAAAGGGAAGATGGCAAAAGGCATTACGCTGGTGATACCGCAGCGCACGGTTGTGTATGCGAGTGTTGCCCTGGTTGTCGCCGTAATAGTTATTCTGAACATTTACGCTTTCTTCATATCAGGCAGGGAAGGCAGCAACGGCAAAGGCATTGAAAATACTGCAGAAAATTTTGCCAGTGCGAAGGCTGCGGAGAACCAGAATGACAAATGCGCAACGCCTTCCGGCTACACGGATGAGCAGTGGAAGGAGCACATGGGTCACCACCCTGACCAGTATGCGGAGTGCCTGTAGGCACGCAAGGTTTAAAATAGGCATCAGTTATTTCTGTTGGCAAATGGCAAAAGACGTTATCTGCGGCATGTATGTTGATGAAAGCAAGTCAAAGTTCTCTGCGGAGCAGGACGGCGCAAAGTATTTCTTTTGCAGCGGCAAGTGCCTTGAGACTTTCCTTGCGCCTGCGAAAGAGCTTAGAAAGCTTAAGCTGCTGACGCTCTTTGCCTTCACATTGGGAATTCCAACAGCCATTTTCGAATACTTTTACAGAATCAGCTGGCTGCTGCCTAATAACGTCTGGCTTTTCCTGCTGGCAACCCCTGTCCAGTTCGTAGCCGGCTGGCGCTTTTACAGGGGCGCTCTTGACGCAATTAAGGCCAGGCAGGCCAATATGGACAGCCTCATCGCGCTTGGCACTTCTGCTGCGTGGCTTTACAGCACGATTGTCACGTTCCAGGGCATTTTGTGGCAGCCATTGTTTCCCAGCGAGCACGTTTACTTCACGGAATCAGGCCTGATTATCGGCTTCATCCTTCTTGGCAAGTACATGGAGCACAACATGAAAGGCAAAGCCTCTGCCGCAATCAGGAAGCTGCTTGACCTGCAGCCAAAGATGGCAACCGTTATCCGCAATGGCAGCGAATTAAGCATTCCTGTTGAAAAAGTGGCTGTCAACGATATTATCCTTGTCAAGCCCGGAGGGAGCATCCCTGTTGACGGCATTGTTGTCTCAGGCCAGTCTGCTGTTGACGAGTCTATGATTACCGGCGAGTCCATGCCTGTTGCCAAAAAACCGGGCAGCACTGTCATTGGAGGCACAATCAACAAGAGCGGCTTGCTGAAGTTCAAGGCAACAAAGGTCGGCTCAGACACTGCCCTTGCGCAGATTGTCAAGATGGTGCAGGAGGCCATAGCCGCAAGGGCTCCCATGCAAAGGCTTGCTGACACTGTTTCAGCTTATTTTGTGCCTGCTGTTATCCTTATTGCTGTTGCTGCTGCAGCGTTCTGGTATTTTGTTTACGGCTTATCCTTTCCGCTGTCGCTGTCAATACTTATCGCCGTGCTCATTATTGCCTGCCCATGTGCGCTCGGAATCGCAACCCCCGCAGCGATAATGATTGGCGCAAGCAAAGGCGCCCAGAACGGCATCCTTATCAAGAGCGGCGAGTTCCTTGAAAAGGCGAGGAAGATCCAGACAATTGTTTTTGACAAGACCGGCACCCTGACAAAGGGCAAGCCGGCAGTAACTGACGTAATGCCGATAGCCAGCAGCTATGACAAGGGGAAAATCCTGCAATTAGCCGCTGTTGCCGAAAAAGGCTCTGAGCACCCGATTGGCACTGCAATAGTGCAAAAAGCAGCGGCACTGGGCATAAAGCTGCCGCAGGGAAAGCTCCACCAGACAGTTGCCGGGAAGGGCATAAAGGCGGATTACAACGGCAAAAGGATTTTTGTTGGCAACAGGAGTTACATGAAGGATAACAATATTATCGTAGCAGCTGCTGCTGAGGAAAAAATAGCTAAATTGGAAAAAGAGGGCAGAACCGCAGTCGTGGTCGCTTTTAGCAAGCAGCTTATTGGCGTGATAGCTGTTGCTGATACCCTGAAGGAAAACTCAAAGCCGGCCATTGGGCAGCTTCAGAGGATGGGCAAGGAAGTGATAATGATGACTGGTGACAATGAAAGGACAGCAGCGGCAATAGCACGGCAGCTTGGAATAACCCGCGTTCTTGCCAATGTCCTGCCAGGCGAAAAAGCCGCAAAAATAAAGGAGCTTCAAAAAGAAGGGGATGTTGTTGCAATGGTCGGCGATGGAATTAATGACGCCCCAGCACTTGCGCAGGCAGATGTTGGAATAGCCATTGGAGCAGGAACTGACGTTGCGAAAGAAACCGGCGGCATAGTGCTGATGAAGGACGACTTGAGGGATGTTGTTGCGGCCATTGACCTGAGCCGCAAAACCGTTGCCAAGATGAAGCAGAACCTTTTCTGGGCGTTCTTTTACAACGTTGCCTTAATCCCTGTAGCTGCTGGTGTTCTTTACCCCTTCACAGGCATTCTCCTCAACCCCATATTCGCTGCGATAGCGATGGCTTCGAGCTCAATCACTGTAGTCGGGAACTCGCTGCTTCTTAACAGGTATAAGGTAAAGCGGCTGTAAGCCAGATGGTAAATGGTTGTTCATGCGCTGCCCAGCGCTCTCATCAGCGTGAATAGCCCTACGCCGATGAACAGCAGCGCTGACAGAAGTCTGGTGGCTTTCTCATCAAGGTGCTTGCTTACGAATTTTCCAATGTGCAGCATAACAGCCAGCACGACAGCTATTCCGGAAAGTGCACCAAGGAGCGCCAGCAGCAGATTGTATTGCGTTCCAAAAAGCAGCGCGGCGAACTGTGACTTGTCGCCGAACTCGCTGAAAAAGAACAGGATGAATGCTGCGATCAGCACTGAGCGCTTTGTCATGCCTTTCGCTTTTGCACTTTCGTTTTCCTCTTTTCTCAGCAGCGTGTAAATCCCGAAGACGACAAAGAGCACACCAGCAGCTATAGACACTGGCGCTTTAGGAACATACTTTGATGCGTAGTTCCCAAGAGCAACTGCCGAGCCGTCAACAATTGCTGACGCAGCCATGGCACCAAGGAATATCTGCATGGTGTGCTTATACCGCGCAGCCATTGCCATCATAGCAAGCTGGGTCTTGTCGCCAATCTCAGCAAGGGCGATTGTTGCGAACGGTATTAAAAAATCCTGCAGCATTGTTGCCTCATTTCTCCTCAAACGCCTTTGTCGTAAAAGTGTAAATCCTGACGTTCTTGTCGTTCCACATTTCAGCAGCCAGCCCTGCTTTTCTCAGCGCGTTCTCAACCATTTCTTTTGCTGTCCACTTGAACTTTTTCGCATCCTCAGGCAGCTGGAGCGCCTTGAACGGGCCGTATTCTACAAGTATGCCCTGCCTTTTTGGCTTTATTCCGCCGATTTTTGTTTGTGCAAACTTCGACAACACGTCAACCCTTATCCGAAGATGCTGCAGCTCGTTTTTCTCAACGCCTTTAAACCTGGGGTCCTTAAATGCTGCGTCCCTCGCTGCCCTTACTACGGCATCAATCAGAGGGTAAGTCTGCTCAGGATAGCCCATGCTTCCTCTCAGCTCGCTGCCTTTGAGAAGGGTGACAAAGACTCCAGGCTGCTGCGAGAAGGCTTTTTGCTTCCTCATTGCTGCAGCAACCTTGACTGTTTTGTGCTTAAGGGCTTCTTCTATGGCTTTCCGTGCCAGTTTCAGCAGCAGATTGCCTTGCGCTTTTGTGATACCGCTAGCCATAACTGCAGTTTTTGAAGAAGATATTTAAATATGTTATTGCTAGGGACTGTTTCTGATGAAAACCCCGCGCCTCTACCTTGGCTATCTTGCCCCCCTTGCCTCCCTTGCCTCAATGTACCCTGTTACTGGTTTCCTCTTGCTGCTGCTGGCAGCTGTTGCAAGCTACAAGTTGAGGGCTTTTCCAACGTCGCTCGTCGTAGCAGTAGCAACTTGCGGCGTTTTGGATTTGCTGGTTGCAAGGTTTTTCCTTAAAAGAAAAGGGTTCAGGTTTCCTTCCTCCGGCCTCATCAGCGGCACCATTATCGGCTCGATAGCGCCAATGAATGCCCCAATAGTTGCAGTTATGGTTGCGGCTGCTGTTGCAATAGCTTCAAAATACGTTATAAGGTTAAAGGGGCACCACATCTTCAACCCGGCAACCCTTGGCTTGTTGGTTTCTCTTTGGCTGTTCGGTCTTAGCGAGGTGTGGTGGGCTGCATCCCCGATAGTATGGGTTGCGGGCTTTGCCGTCCCTCTGACCTTGCTGCTCATAGTCGCCAATTACCAGGCTGGCAAGCTAAGCATTTCACTACCGTTCCTTGTTGCTACGGCAATTCTGTACGCTGCCACGCAGTTTATTGCTGTTCCTTTCACTGCTGCCGGCTTGTTAACTTTTTTCGGCAGCCTGCCGTTTTATTTTGCTTTCATTATGCTGTCGGAGCCGAAAACCTCTCCCAATGCGCCCAGGGAGCAGCTTATTTTTGGCATTTCAGTGGCAGTGCTGGTCTTTGCCCTGGAATATGCCCATGCAAAATACCCGTTCTTTATTGCCTTGCTGGCGGCAAACCTGGCTTATTCGCTTTACAGAAGCAGGATATTTTCAAAGGAGAGGCAAGGGCGAGAATGATTTAAAAAGGGATGTGCATTACCTTTTAGTAAATGAGAAACGAACAAAATGTTAGGCAGGCAGCGGCATCAAATGCAGATTTGGAGCAACTGGCAACTTTGCTTAGCAAAGGAAAAGTCAGCGTTATTGCCAATTTGCTTACTGTTCTTGACGCGAGCGGAAACGTAGTCAAGGTTGAAGACCTGCCCTTGGCTTTCCTGGCTTTGGCATACGAAGGCAGGACAGAAAGCATCAGGGAACTTGAGCGGGCTTTGGAGCTAAGGCTGGCGGCACAGGCACAGGCCCATGAGCTTGCTGCCGTCGCAGCTGCCAGAGGTTACGCACAGCTTTTGAAACAGTATCTTGAAATGGTCAAGTTAGACCCTGCCGTGATGACTGAAAGGCTTGCCAGCGACCTGAAAGTTATTAGCAGGGTAACAGGGATAGGTGCCCCGCAGCAGCTTGACGAAAAGGTTTTTACAGCTATTGCTGGTCTTGACTTTGTTAATGTAGTGCCTTCGGCCAAATCTTATGCAGCGGGAAGAGGCGCTGTTCCTTCTGCTGCTGTTGCTCAGCTACTTTACTTAGCTGTAATAACGCCAGATAAGACAGGGTCACTAGACAGAGTGAAAAGATTGCATGGCATTCTGAAAATCCAGCCAGCACTTGGTGAAGGGGCAGAGGCACAAACCCTTGAGGAATACGTCCGGGAATCCATAAAAGCGACAGGGCAGGAGCTGCCTAACAAACATCCGCTCTATGAGCAATTGGAACTTGCCGGAAACCCTGAGGAATTCAGGCGCAGAATGAGCGGGCAATTTGCCCTTCTGTCGGGCAGCGAGGGCTACAATCCAAAAAACGTCGGTGGAGCGCTGAATTTTCTGAAGGTGGCTGCAGATAAGGGCATTGCACTGCCTGAAGACGTGTCCGGGAAGCTCCTCCACCACCTTGTAATGGCTCTGGTGCGCAAGGGTTCAGAATATACTACTCTGCATAGGGTTCGTGATGTTTTGAAAAGGCTTGAAGGGCAAGGGGTTTATACTGTTGACAAAGGCGCATTTCAGGCTGCTATTACAGAAGGGCTGAAGTTGCTTGCTGATGAGAGTTCAGGTGCCAAGGGAAAGAGCTTGTTTTCTATAAAAAACAGGGGCGGGTTTTTAATAGGCTTGGCCAAAGGGCTGGATGTGGAACTTACAGGCCAAGAAGCGCGTCAATACTTAGTGAAAATCAGGTACTAAGCTCTGGTAATTACCTACTCCACAACTATCGTGCCGAAAAATGCCGGGTCGCTGCAGCAGTTCAGGTGGTCGTGGTATTTCCAGCTGCCTTTCTGGTTGAACGTGAACATGAATGGCTCGCCGGTTGCAAGGCCCTTGCACGCATCAAACTTGCTTCCTATGCAGCCGCCGGGCTCAGGGTAAACCACATGAGTCGGATGGGCTGCTGACGCCGGCCAGTGCTGTTCTGTGTCCTGGTTCAGGAACAGGACTGTTTCGCCTGCCTTGATTGTCAAGGTCTGGGGATTAAATCCGGTTGCCGTAATCATCACTGTCCTCACATTCGCCTCAGCACCGGATTGCTGCTCCTGTGGCTCTGCCGGCTGCTCTGGAGCCTGGGGCGCGGCAGGAGGCTGTGCTTCTTCACCAGTCTGCGGAGCTTGCTGCTCGCCATACTGTGCACAGCCGCTTATGGCAACTGCCGCAATTAAAAGCAGTGCAAAAACTAGAATAACGTTAACGCCGCTTTTCACGCTCTTTTTCATAGCAGCCGCACAAAATTGGCTTATTTATAAAACTTTTGCCTTAGGATTTTAGGGTAGCGCATAATTTACTGCTCCATAAGCATCAACTCTACCCCAGCCATAACTTGTATCTTTGCCTGCCTTGCCAAGATCTTTAGCAGTCTTGAACAAAGATTGTTCTAATTGATCTACTGTATATTCTGGAT
>JACPIH010000037.1 GCA_016188155.1 Candidatus Woesearchaeota archaeon
AGCTCCGAGACAACCTCCTTAATCACTTCCTGAAACCTGACCACAGTAATTCCCGGAAGGGAAACATTTGAAGTAGCTACAAGAACCTTCTCATACTCGCAATCCCTGCCAAGATAGCTCCTAATCGTCCTTTCCACAGCCGCGATGACGTTAGCATCATTAAACTTCCTCAGCAGGTCAGCCTTTTCCTTCTCGCTCACAACAGCAGCTGCCGAAGAAACAGAGCAGTGCAGCTCAACATGCTGCACAGAAAGCTGGCTCTTCTGCCTGATTGCAATAATATCCACAACGCGGTTATTGGCGTTAATGTCAGAAACCGTGAAAAAGCCCTGCCTGTTAAGCCACAAGTTAACAATATCCTTTTCAGGACTCATAAAGCATCACCCGCAACTGGTTAAGAAGCGGGAAGCAAACCTTACTTATAAATGTTTTGCACCGACGGGAATTTTTGGAAACTTTAGCTGGAACAGGGGCTGTTCCAGCTCCTTCTGCCCTTCCGCAGTTGCTGCAACAGTTGATGCAACAGCAGGCAATGGCTGTATTACTGTATCTGCCGCTGCCGCAATGCTAAAAGCATCTAAATGGCCAGGGCGAATTGGGTTTATTTCACCAATTTTGAGGAACCTGTCAGGGCTGTCCTCCTGCATCATCAGCACAACCCTGCTTTCCTCCTGCTCATCAACGACCTTGTAACTGCACTTCATGCCAAGAGCCGCAGAAAATTCCCTTATTTCTCCGTGACTGGCCATATTATCCTTTTCCAGCTTTTCCCTGGAAGTGCCAACCCACATGTAGCTCTTGCACTCAAGGAACATCGGGTTGGCTCGTTTAATCATGGCAGCGAACTGTTCGGCGTACTGCGGCAGCATAGTTAGTCCTTTGATGAGTGTAAGCCTCATTACGGTTCTTGTTTTTCCTTCCTCTCTAAATCGGTTGAGCAAATCCAGGCTTTTCATAAGCCGCTGCCAGCCGTCCTTATACATGGGCTTGTCAACAGAACTGAACAGCTCTTCATTAGGAGCACTCACTGAAATGTAAAGCTGCGTTGGCGGCGGAATCTTCGCGAGCACTTCAGGAAGCTGCCCATTAGTAACGAGAAAGCTTGTGTAACCGCGGCGGTTCAGCTCTGAAATAAATTCTCCCAGCCGCGGATAAGCCGTGTTTTCACCATTCAACGAGATTGCAAAGTGCAGCGGCTGCTTTGACTCAATAAACTTCTGCCTGTCAGCTGCAGGGTTACCACCAAAACCCGACAGCGCCTTCATCTGCGCCCTTAAGGCGTTGTCAACTAACGCAACAGGGTCGTCAATCTTTCCAAAAGGCGAGTTGTTGCGCTTCCTCCAGCAGAAAACGCAGTCCATGTTGCAGAAATTGGCAGCAACAGTCATCTGAACGCAGCGATGGCTTTCAATGCCGTAGAATTTGTGCTTGTAGCAGGTGCCTTTGCCAGCTATGCTGCTTGCCGTGTAATGGCACGTCTTGCACGCCGAGTGCTCGCCAATGAACTTATAGCCCTGCTTCTCAAGAAGCTTGCGGTAAGCCGAGTCCATAGCACGTGATGCCTGCAATAGTATATTTAAAATTTTGCAAAACAAAAATAAAAACAGAACCTAGTAAATGCTCTATGTCACCCGGCTCTCATGCGGGTTCAAACAGCCCTTTTTGCGGCGGCAAAAAGCGCTGGCGGAAAACGTTTTGGATCGACCCTTTTCGCAAAAGGGTCGCCCGCGGCGCATCCCAGCCACTTATGTTAAGGTTTTTAAAGCTGCAGCAGCTTCCCTTTTCATATGGCAATGAAGATGTTTTTTATCGAAACGAAGGCGAACGCCAACATCGATTTTCCTGTTAAATTAGCTGGTAAGCTGCCAAAGCGATTGTGCCTGGCAGCCAGCGTCCAGTTCTCGCATCAGCTGCATCAGCTGCAGCAGCAACTGGAAAAGAGCGGAAAAGAAGTATCATTGCTGAAGGCAAGGCACTCAAAGCATCCCGGCCAGATACTGGGATGCGGCTACAGCAAGATGGAGTTTGACGAGAAAGATACTGACGCGTTCCTCTACATTGGTGATGGGATGTTCCACCCCGAAGCGCTGCTGCTTGGCTCTGATAAGGATGTCTACTGCTTCGACCCTTTCACAAAAGAGTTCAGGAAGCTCGGAAGGGAATGGGCTGAGAGGATAAGGAAAAAATAGAAAGGCGCGCTTCTTACTTTCCTGTCATCTGACAACATTGGTGTTGTCGTAACGGTAAAGCCTGGGCAATTGGGAGTTCAAGTAAGCCTCAAGCAGATTTTTTCGCTGCAACAGAAGTTTCCGGACAAAAAGTTCCACTTCTTAGTCTGCGACACAATAGACTTCACCCAGCTGCGGAACTTTCCTTTCATTCAATGCTTCGTCAATACTGCATGCCACCGCATGATTGATGACTACGACAAGTTCCCGAAGCCTGTAATTAATATTGAGGAAGTGCTGAAGCTGAAATGATAAGAGCTCTATCTTATTCCACTGATACCGAGATTACCCCAAATTTTAGGGTTAGGAAGATCGGCTTTTTGGGCGGCAGCGTTCACCATGTAATTCTTGACAGTGCCTCCAAAATCAATAGAAACCGCTACAAGCTCGCCTGATTTTGAATCTTTCTTTATGCCGGTTATAACGCCAACCATGTTCAGGCCTGGATTGTAAACAAGCCTGGCGCCTTCCTGAATTTCATTTACAAACTCTTGCCTAAAGGGGTGCAGAATGGCAACTTTTTCTTCCAAACCAAAAAAAGGGCCTTCGCCTAACCGGCGCAGCTCAGCGGCGTATTGGTAAAATGACCACGGCTCAGGCTTTTGGCTGAAGTCAATTTGAATATTTGGCGGCTGTGATTCGTAAGGCGGAAGTGTTTCGGGCACATAACGTGGAGGCGGCGGTTCTTGCGGCACCGCAGGCTTCGGGGGAGATCCTTGGACTATGAACGATTTGTCATCTATTTCAGGCCTTTCCGATTGAACTATTTTGGGCTGTTGTGGCCTATAAAGAACCGGAGGATTTGGTTTCGGAGCCTCTTCATGATCCACAGGAACAATATTAGGTTTTGGGGCATACCTATCCCGGACATTGCGTTTTGAAACCACTGGCACTGGCCGAGATTGTTGGTACGGCTGCTGCAGTAAAAGGTTCTCAAAAAGTTCAGGAGTAAGCTTGCCACTTTCACGAGCAGCATTTACAACATCGTCCAGGTGCATGAGTTTTTGCCTGCCCACTCTTTCAAATTTAATTTTGTATTTTAGGGCAAAAGTTGATGCCAATACGCTATTATATTTAACATCTCCGTCCGGATTAAAAGCATTTCCGAGCTGTCCGACGTTAATCCTGCTGACTGCCTGTTCAGGCGTAAGTTTGTATTCCGGCATATTTGAAGCAGCGCTGTATGAACTTTTATAAATGTTTGTTTCACCACTGATTCAGCCTCTACAAAAACTACGCTGATTTAATTCTCATAACAAGTTTTATAAACCGCCTGACAGTGCGAACCTCTCATGAGCCTTAAGAAAGCGCAGGAGGAAAGGCAGGAGCAGCTTGCCGAGGAGATAAGAAGGACAAAGATGCCAAGGGGCACCCAAGTCTTCGGCATAGTAGACCAGCTGCTTGGCGGAACGAGAATGCGGGTAAAATGCTTTGACGGCAAGCTCAGGATATGCAGAATCCCAGGAAGGTTCAAGCGCATGCTGTGGGTACGGGCCGGGGATATGGTGCTTGTTGAGCCGTGGGAGCTTTCCGGCCATGAAAGGGGCGATGTCCTTTACAAGTACAGCAAGGCTCAGCTTCAGTTCATGAGAAACAAGGGCATGCTCAAGGAAGCCCAGGCGTTTGAAGAGTTTTAATCAATGGCCTTTATGCAACCAACCAGTAACACATTTTCCTAAAGTTATTACTACTCTAAAATAGCTATCAATCAAAAAATTTATATAGTTGCCGCATGTGGATAAAAAACTATAATGGCACAGCAGGACAGGATGGTTGTAAGCGTTATTGCGCTTGTGGCTTTCATAGCAAGCATCATTGCGGCAGTGCGGGGCAACTTTGTTTACCCTGTAGAGCTTTTCATTCTGGCAATGGTCGGGATACTGCTTGTCATCACACTGGTCCTGCCTGATGACGACGCTGCTTCAATGTTCCTTCACGTAGCATACTTTCTTGCCGTAACTGCAAATATTGCTTATCTTTACAGCGTTGCAAGCTACCTAAGCGCAGCGAGGCTTGGGGCCCTGGGAATCGCTATTCTTGGATTATTCATCTCGGGCATGAACATGCTCACGCAGCCTGTGCCGCAAACCCTCACATCCGAAGCAAAAAAGCTTCTTGCGGCTGAGCAAAAGCTTAGCCAAGCAAGGGAAAGGCTCAGGGCAGTCAACGAAATGATTCCTGCAGGAAAAGCCGGAAGCGCTCCCAGAAGGAAAGCGAAGCAAAGAAGGCGCAGGAAGAGGTAAGACTGTAGTAGAGAAATCTTTATATTGTTCTTTACGCATCATTTAGCAAATGCCGATAAATCTGATGCAATTTTTCCCTGTCAAGGCAAGATCTCTTGATGACTTTGTCAGCCACGTTGAGAAGAGTGAGGCAAAATGGGCTGAAGCTTACCCGCGTTTCATAGTCCACAGAATGCCCCCTTACTTCCACTTTTTCCCTCCTATGAGAAGATTTAACCTTTACGAACTAGTCATAACCTACACTTCAGAGACTAAGCATGGAAGGCCTATTGTTGCACAATTTACTTATGGAATGAAGAGTGACTTTGAATCAGGATTTGCCAGAAAGGAAAGAAGAGAAGCTACCCTGAAGCTTTTTGCCACTGCGGATACTACGCTTGAATGGATTAGGGAAACGCTCATGGAAAGATTGCCTTTCGTCATAGATACATATGTGGCAAACAGCCGGGGAAAATTAAGTGAGGAAACGCTCCGAAATCTGCGGCACGCTGCAAATAGCCAGGGCGTAACGCCTTATATTAAGTATTAAGTAATGCCGTTTCTGAACAGTTTTGTTATTTCCGCAGCCGTTGCCGCAGTTGTGGAAGATGTCGCAAGATGTACGGCGCAACAAGAAGTACTGCTCCAATGAAAAGAAAGCTGTCAGCAAGGTTGAAGGCCGGCCAGGGGCCGATGTAAATGAAGTCGGTAACTGCCCCCCTGAAGAGCCTGTCTATGGTATTTCCGAACAGGCCAGCAGCTATGAAGACCACTGCAGCCCTTTGAAACCCATGGCTCATGAGGCGCTTCATGTAAATTACAACAAGAACAGGTATAACCACGATTGATACGGCGACAATGAATGAAGAGCTGCCCGGGAAAAGCCCGAAAACCGAGCCTGTGTTGGTTGTGTGGGTTATCTGAAGCAAGCCAAGCTGAAACGGATGGGTGAGGTTTTTCCTAATCAGTTCCTTAGTAAGCTGGTCAGCAGCAACAAGCGCCGCAACCAACCCAAGCGCGAGCAATAAGGGCACTACGGCGCCCTTATCAACCCTCAACTGCTTTGTGCTATTTTTATTCTTTCTTTTAATTGCCGTTACCATCCGCCTTTTCTCTTTAAATCCTGCTCCACCTGGAAATACCGCTCGATAAGCGCCAGCCTCTGGTTTATGGAATCAAGCGCGGCCTTAAGGGCATCAAGCTTTGCTGAGACAATCTCAAAGTCCTTTCCTGGTGAGTAAGGGCGCTCGTACGCCTGGTTTCGCTGGAATGCCTCCATTTGAGGAACCTGCGAAGCGCCAAAAGGCTGTGCCTGTGGGTATTGCGGAAGGCCACCTAGCCCTGGCATGGGCTGCATTGGCTGGTCAAAAGTCATACCAGGCATACTAGACATACTACCTTGTTGGCTTCCATAACCGCCTCCGCCCAAACCTCCAAGGCCCATGTTCTGCCCCTCAACTGCGCCCATGCCTCCAAGGCCAAGGTCAGGGCCAAGCCCAAGCTCATCCTTCCTCTTCCAGGGCAAAAGCTTTCCTAAGCTGAAAAATCCCATCCTTAACCACCTCTTTTCCAAGTCAACACATTCAGTAGGGCTCTCAAAATCCCTCCAAATAAGCCAGTTTTTTCAGTTTCAGGGTTCTCGCCCTCTTCCTTTTGGGCTGCTCCTGTTGCTCCAGTCTTGTTTGTTTCCCTAATCTCCTTAAGTGCCTTAAGTTCCTTAAGTATGAAAGCCGGGGAATTTGAAAGCGTCGTGAGCTGCCTATCGCCAAACTGGTAAGTGGCTGCTGCAACATCCCCTGTTACGGCGCCAGCAATGGAGTCATATGTAAAATTCTTTCCCTCACCAGGGAAGAGGGCTGTGCTAAAGCTCTTGTCATTATCGGTTAAAAGAACGTCAAGCTTGTCCGTATGCAGGTTCTTCACCTCAATTACAACTTTGACCTTATCGCCAGGAGCTGCTTCTGAAGGCAGCACCCCCTTCGTTACGGTGACGAGCATCTTCTCTTCAACGCTTATGAGAGGTGAATTTGAGTAAACGATAAATGTGGCTCCATCATAAGAGTAAGTAACCGAAGCTGTAGCAAGCTGCTTAAGGCCGATAACCTGCGAAGTGTCCTGGTATGTCATGTTTGCACTGCCTTCAGCCGGTATGAAAGCGATAGCCCATGATTTCTCACCGTCAGTTACTGTCACGTTTTCAACAGGCTTCTGGGCCTTGCTCCTGATTCTCAGGGTAACGCTGTAAGGCTCAACATTGCTCACAGATGAAGGCGCATCTTTGGATATGCTCAGAACGGGGTTGTCAATTATTAATATTGAAACAGGCTTTGAGGCGGTTTTGAGCACGGCACCGTTGTAGCTGTAAGTTGCACTTGCTTGCGGCAGCTGAACCGTGCCGGGAACCACATACTTGCTGGTTTTGTTTATTACATATTCAGAGTTGTTCTGCAGGATTATGCTGAATTCCTTGCCCTCATCCGCAACAGTAACGGCAGCTGGCTCTGTGCCTGTGTTTTTGACTTTAAGCGTAGTTACAAAAGTGTCTGTGTTGTTGGCGGAGTTTGGCACAGCCTTGTCAACAATAACAACAGGGCCTCTAACATAGTTGTCCTTTACCGTAACTGTTCCCGAGCTTCCGTTAAGATAGAACTTGTCGCCGTAAACGTTCTCGTATTCGAGCTCGACCTTTTGAAGTTCAACCTCGCCAGAGAACTTGGCTCTCCTTTTTTCTACATTAGAAAGCGCCATCGATTCACCAGGCCCCAGGCGCTCAACAGCTATGGTTGCCTCACCGTCAACAAGGTCGAGACCGTAAACAAAGGGTAGCTTGAGCAGGATGTTCTTTGCAGCTTTGGCGCTGGCAGTGTTCGTAATAACGTATTTCACTCCAAAAATCTCGCCAGCGTATATCTCTGTATCGTCAATTGTTCTTGTCACTGTCAGAGGCAAAGCTTCAGGCTCGACAGTTACGGGTGTTACAGCACTAAACTCGTAGTTACCAGGGTTATAATACGAGTCTGTGTTGTACTTGTCAGAATACCTCATGGTCGTGTTTACATAAAGCACGGTTTCCATGCTGGCATGAGGAGCTTTAAGCTTGTAAGTGTATGCTTTAACAGTTCCCTTGCTGCCAACCTCAATTATGCCAAGATTTTTCCCAATCACTGTAAACCCTGGGGAAACGTTATCAAAAGCGTAAACGTTTCTCAGGCCTGTAAGTCGGGAGTTCTTGACTTCAACATTTACCTCAATAAGATCATCGGGCTTCACTCGGGTAGTTGACACAGTCTGCGTGAGGGTGACATCCTGCCGGGGAACTACTGTTACTGTATCCTTAAACAGCTTGCTGAAATCATCGCCAAATTCAGTAAAGTAAGTCACGTTTGTCAAAATAATAAAGCCTGTGCTTTTGTCAACAGCTGGGGCATAGAAATACATGTCAACAAGGTCAACCTGCTCGCTGCGCCCCATTTTCCCGAAATAGGCATTTGGAATGTAAACCATATCTGTGCTTATGTTCACAATTGCGTCCTTAAGCGTTGCGTAAGGATTCAGATTTTGCAGCATCATCTTAATTTTTCTGCGCTGGTTTGCCTCAATCGTGGCATCGCTGAGCGAATTCCTCACAACCACGCCCTTGTTCGAAACAATAACCCTTTCATTTTTTTCAGGCAATGCTTTGATTATGCTGCTGCTTTTTGGCCTGTAAGAAACCCTCACCGTTATGCCGGAATTACCAACCTTGGCTCCTTTAAACTCAAAAAACCATGCCTTTGAAAGATTAATCCAGGCGTTTGAAAGATTGGTTGTGTTCGTCGTCCTGTTTGTTACCCTTTGTATCTCATCATTCAGGATGAAGGCGAGAGGCACTACTGTTTTGGCACTGTACGGCTTGGATGTAACAACCAGCCCGTGATCAAACAATACTTCGGCAGTTACTATCGCATTTTCAGGAAGCCTGTTGGTAACGTTTATTGTAATGTTATCCGGTTCGCCGATTATAATCTGGCTGTCGCCCAACAGTGTTGAGAGAATAACCGGAGGAGTCACTTTCAATGCACTCTTTGTGCCATAAATTGTTCTCATCCTTAAGCCATCTGAATACGATAGTGAAGGAACCAGAGAGCCGTCGAACTCGCTTATGGCCTTGACCGTGTAGGTGAAGCTTGCAGACTCGCCTTCAGCAAGTTTTCCCTTCCACACAGCACGGTTAGGCTGCAAAAGCAAGCCCTCTACTGACGTAACCTCAAATTCCTTTGGGAAAATCTCCTCATAAGTCATGTTTTTTGCCAGGCCGCCCTTGTTAGTCAGCGTAACAGAGAACGTAGTCTCTTCACCTGTGAAAAATTCTGTTTTCGATACCTCGCGGGTTATTGAAAGTGAGGGAGCGAGGGATATGCCACGCACCCGTGCCTTGTAAATCCTTCCACTGGTGTAATACTCTATGTTGTCAAGGCAAACCCGGGCAGCTGCAAAGGCTTCGCAGCTGTTGTTCTTAACAAACAGGCTGCCCGTGCCGTAATCGGCAGCGATTTGATTTGTTCCAGGGCTTATGTAGATAACGAATGACTGGTCATTAACCGTTATTGCCTCGCCAGACAAAACCTGGGCATTCACAGAGGTTGTAAGGGCTAACACGCTCGCAATTCCTGACAAAACCGCTGCAAAAACCGCTGCGGCCACTATTAAAGCCAGTTTCAAAGCCAAATCACACCTCTTTTGCATGCCACTAAAATGTGTTGCTTTATTAATCTTTATCAATCATTTGCTATTTCAGTGCCCCAACAACGCCGCCCTCAACCTTGCCAACAGCCTGCCCGGCTTTTTGAAATGCCACTCCGATTGCTTTCTTCATAAGAGAAAGCGGCAGGGCTTTAACAGCCTTGAAAACTGGCGTCGCGGGGTAAATGATTATGTTGCCTTTCTTGTACTCAGCAATCAGGAAAAGAGGGTCAGCGCTGACCTTCTGCACATATAGGGCCATAACTGCTTCTGCCCTCTCTCCGCTGCTGCCAGATTCAGGCAGCTTGCTCAGGTTTTCCCCAGGAAGGGAACCAGTCAGGGCAGCTTCCTTAATCACCAGAAGCCTGTAGCTGTCACCCAGCATTGACTGGTAGTCATTCTTAACGAAAAACTGGTTAAGCCTGGCAACATCAGCGGCAGCCAATGAATCTGGTTTCTTATCCTTCATAATAATTCCGGAAGTCAGGGCTGTGCCTTCACTGTTTGCAAAAAGCAGCATGCTGCTTTCAGTCTGGAACTTGCCGCTAAAGTCCAGAGCGTCCTTCACAACAAGCCCTGCGGATACTGCGAGCACTATAGAAGCAACAGCAGAGACCAGAAGAATTGCCTGAAGGACACCTTTGGCAACCTTGAAAATAATGACCGCAGAGACAACGATTACTGCTGCAATTATGAGCAAAAAAGTTTCAACCATTCCCGCATTCCCTTCAAGCTAAAACTCTGCCGCGACTTATTTAAAGCTTGTTGTTTTAGTGTTTTGACGGCAGCAAAAAAGCAAATTTTTATAATATAGGTGAAGATACGAAATCGTAAATGATTACTGGAAAGCTCCAGCAAGAACTGGAAGAGATACTTGCAAGGGAAGGACAGCCAAGCGAGCAGGACACAGCTGAAGAGCGCCAGTCGCCTGAGAGGCTTGAGCAAACCATCATTGATAAAGCACTTCATGCTGCTCAAAAAAACATATGCTATGCGCTTTGCCTGGACCTTCTTATTGATTGGGACGAATACAGGAACTCCATTGATTACGCCAGAAACGCGCCAGTGCTTAGAAGAAGGGAGCTGCGAGAGCATTTTTACAATGCTGCACGAAGGACAATCGTCAACCTAGTTGTTGCCGGAGGAGCAGCGGCTACTGTTGTAAGTGCTCAGGCAGGGTTCCATGTTGTAGCAATACTCTCAGCAACGGTAACAACAATTCCATTCCTATTTGCCAGAGGGCTGTATAAGGAAAGCTTTGTCACTAAATACTGGGGCTAAGGAGTTCCCGCAGACGACTTTCCATGCGCGCACATGCCGAGAAGCGGGCATTTGCCGCACAACGGCTTCTTTTTCAGGCAAACACCCTTTCCAAGCTCAACCAAAAGGGCATGGTACTGGTTAAATACGGCAGCTGTCCTCATTTCCCCTGGCAAATTTTCGGTTATCAGCTGCTGCAATCCGTGATACGAAACCTCTTCGCTGCAGATGCCAATCCTTGAAAATATGCGCTTGGTGTAAGCGTCAATAACAAATGCTGCTTTGTTGGCTGCATAAAGCAGTATCGAATCGGCAGTTTCAGGCCCTACCCCCTTCAGCTCAAGCAGTTCCTTTCTTAACCCGACGGCGTTTTTCTGCAGCAGCTTTTTTACATCACCATTGTAGCTGTCACAGATGTATTTGGCAAAAAGCTTCAAGCGTTCGGCCTTTTGGTTGTAGTAGCCCGAAGGCCTAACCAGACTGGCAACTTTTTCTGTTTTTGCTGCGGCAATTTTACTAAAATCTACCATCCCTGCTGCTGCCAGGTTGGAAATGGCTTTCTTAACGTTCTTCCAAGAGGTGTTCTGGGTAAGGATAGCTCCGATTATGACCTCGGTCTCCCTTGCTGCTGTGATAGTGGGCCACCAGTGCTGACTGCCAAACTCTGTAAGCAGTGCATTGTATGCTCTGGTAACGTCAGCTTTCATGTATTCACGCACTAGAATTAGTCGGATTTATAGTTAACTGTTGCCAAACACTAAGGCCTGTACAGGCTCAAGGGCAATGTTGGCTTCGCGGTACCTTTCTGTAATCTTGTTCATGATTGGCACAACGTAAACATTTTTCCCAGTTTCCATTCCAGCACCAGGGTCATTAAAGCTGCCCAGAGCTTCTGATTCTGCCTGTGAGAGCATCCTTGGCCACCTGAACGATTCCAGAAAGTCAGCAACCGCATCACGCTGGCTATTCACAATGCTGTCAATTCTGCTCTGCAAGTCCCCTGGCTTTGTCGGATGAGGGTTTCCCTTCATTCGGTGAGCCTTAAGTATTCCAGGGTGGTCATAGCCTACTGCTATGAGACTGTTTACAGTTTCCCTGAACGCATTTGCCCGCATTTCTGCCAGCGTCCTTTCGTCATCCTGACAGGCGCGCTCATCAATCCTTGCCTGCTGTGAGTTAACATACAGCGGCATGTTTTCCTGCTTTGCTATCTGGGTGGCCAGTGTTATGCCGAGGGACTCTGCCGGGTTTAATTTTGCCCAAATCTGGTCAGGTATTGTAAGCTGGTTAAGCCCGTACCAAACAAGAAACTGTTCATGATAATCTAGCTTCCTGATATGGCCACTGGTTATATGGTAATTGGCACCGTCTGCCCCACTTAAAACTGCAAGGCTGCCATTCCTTCTTCTCCCATTTCTGCCAGGCATGTTTTTTGTTGTAAGTGCTGCTCTTTATAAACCTTTCTCTTTTTAGTCACTAAGAAGTGAATATAGAGTTGTTTGGGCGTTAGGATTATGCTGTTACGAGTATAGCGTTCACCACGCCGTCCTGGCCAGGCCTGTTCGTGACCTTTGCCCTGCCAAGCTCTGTCTCCAGGATTGCACCTCTCGTGATTATGTTAGCCCTTGTGAAATAGCGGTTGGCAGGGTTGTTGCTGACCGTCTTGATTTTGGCAACGGCATACTTCTTCGTTTCGGGATTGTAAACATTAGCCGCAGTTGCCTGAAACAGCCTCTGCTTGGTGCTGCCTCCTGTTCCCCTCACAGTTCGGGCACTTCTCTTGCTGCCCAGCTTGGTATTTACGGGCTGGCTGCCCCTTTCGTAAAGCTTCTTCTTCCTGGACGGCTTTTTCAAGCCGCCACTTGGCCTCCTCAAAGACCTTCCCTGGGTTATCATTAAAACTGTAGCAACTGCGGCTGCTTTATTAACATTTCGGTTGGTGGCCTCATGCCTTAGCCGCTATTGGCCGCTATTAGCCGCTACTTCCAGCACCTGCCTTGCTGAGTTTCGCACTCTTCCTTCGTTGGGAACCTGGCATAGTAGCTTTCGGCGAACTTCTTCGCAAATTCCTTGTATGTTTCGTTGTAATTTACATCGACGTTGAAGTCTATGTCATTGTTGTTTTCGTATGTTTCGGCAATTCTTCCGTCAGCGTCCAGGACAAGCTGGGCAACATTACCACCCTGATATGGCACAAGTGTCATCATCTGGACAGGCACCTTTTCTCCGGCATCAACCCTCGGCAGGAAGCCCCTCCCGAAAAACCTGTCATTCAGGTACCACACTGCAAGGGAAGGTGGGCTGGCATTCTTGCCCGTGTTCATGATTTCACCGTAGTAGAGTATCCTCATACTTGGGGAAGCGTTGTCAAGGGCAAGCATAGATACCTCGCCGGAAGAGCTAGACGTAAAGTCTGCTACTTTGAAGCTCATCCATGCTGCAGCGAGGTCTGGCTGGCATTTCTCATTGACCTTGCCGTCGCAGTCATCATCCTCCCAAGTGCCGCAGTCCTCAGCAACGGGTTTGACTTCTCCAACGCATTCGCCCCAGTCTTCCCACACGTAACCATCACCGCATGGCCTTGTTCGCGTGCCTTGCCTGCACATGCCGATGTTTGAGCCGCATGGCGCTGTCTCAATTTCCTTTATCTTGCAAAGCCTGGTGTTTGACACAACAATCTCAACTGTGGCATTTGCCGTTATGTTGCCGTCACTCACCTCCAGTGTTACCATGTGGGCGGTGTTTTCGTCGCCATCAGTCGTGTTTGCGTAGAAATAATAAAAGTTTGCTATGGAAACCAGCTTGTTTCTGCGGAACCACTTATAGCTCAGGTCATCATCGTCAGGGTCTGAAGCGTTTGCCTTCAGCAGCTTGAAATCCCCTTCGTTCATGTGAACGCCTGGCGGCTCCAGCGTTATGTTCACTTCCGGAGCCCTGTTCGTGTTAACAACTGTTACGTTTACCGTTGTATCATCTGTCAACAGTCCGTCGCTCGCGGTAAACTGCAGGCTATAGCTACCCGCCTGCTCGAAGTCAGGAACCCAACTAAATCTGCGCATTGAGTTACCCGTTGAAGTATCCCTTGAAGTATCAAAAACTGCTCCTGCAGGGAGATCACTCGCACTTAACGCAAGAGCATCAGACTCAGCGTCGGTTGCTGAAACGGTAAACTCCAACGTTTCATTTTCCTTAACAGTCCTGTTGCCAATGTGCTGCAGTAGAGGGGCTGTGTTGCACGCCCTTTCTTCATCCACGCCGCCATCGCAGTCGTTATCAAGGCTGTCGCACAGCGCGTAGCAGCTGTTAACGTTTGGCTCGTTCAAGCAGAACTTCTCCTCAGCAACGTAGCTGCTGCCGTAGTTGGAAGCGCCGCAGCCCAGCCAGTGGCCCGGCGCGGCGCACGTCTCGAAAGAGCTGGCGCAGACGCCTTGCTGCATTATGCACGGCTTTGTTTGTCCTGTGCCGCATTCAAGCGTGTCCTGGACTGTCAGCGTCATCTGTGCAGTGCTGAATGAGGCGTAGTCGCTGGCAACAAGTTCAATGCCGTAAGTGCCGCTATCGTTATATTCTGTATTAAATACAAGCTGTGGCCCTGTTGAAACAGTCTCTCCGTCAACTTTCCATGCGACTCTAACTTCGTCATCGTCGGCATCATTGACCGATGCCGTGAACGTTTTCGTTTCGCCCTCGCCCATCACAAGGCCCGGCGGGTCAACGAGTATCAGCCCTATCTGTGGCGGCCTGTTGACATTAAGCACCGTGACATTGATTTCTGCAGTTGTGGTGTACTGAGTGTCGTTTGCGATAAACTTCACCGCATACGTGCCAGAGTCATCGAATGTTGGCAACCATTCTAATTCCATATTGCTGCTGCTGAATTTAGCAGCTGCCAGAGCCGGAGGAACCTCCATTCTGAACAGCAACGAATCCCCATCCGGGTCTGTGGCGTTTGCAAAAAATTTGAGGGTAGAATTTTCCAGGACTGTCTGGTTTGTCACGTTTTCAAACCATGGAGCCCGGTTCACGTTCAGCACCTCAACAACAACTTCCTGGGAATCTGTTAAGCTCCCATCAGTGACGTTAACAGCAACCACGAAAACTCCTGCATCGTCAAACCCTGCACTGAAGGAAAAAGTGCCGTTATTTTGGCTGAATCTGCTGTCATTTATTGCAAAGGCCAAACTGTTGTCGTCATTGGCAACTGCATTCTCATTGTCCGGATCGGTAGCATTAGCAGCTATGACAATTGTGCTGTTTTCAAATCCTGTCACGTCCTGTAGTGGCCCAAGCAGTGGTGGCCTGTTGGTATTAGTAACCGTAATGTTAATCGCTCCCTGGCTTGAGTTACGGCCGTCAGAAACAGTGGCTGTTACTGTGTAAAATCCTGACTGGTCAAAACTCGGTGCCCAGGCAAAGGTTGCCGTAGCGTTGTTAAAGGTTGCTCCTTCAGGCAGGCCTGTGGCGTTGTAAACCAGCGAATCGCCGTCAAGGTCAGTAGCGTTGACTGTTGCTGTTGCGTTTCCTCCCTCGTCAACTGTCAAGTTGGAAAGATTGCTAATTTGGGGAGGGCTGTTTGGCCTTTCAAGAAGCCAAGCAACTGTGTTTAGGACGAGCCTTTCCATAGCCGCCTGGTCAGTTACTCCGTCTATTGAGAAGGCGTAGTACGCTGTCTTGTAAGGCGATTTGTAACTTGTCGCTTGAAGCTCTACGAGCGAGGGGGATTCCCGCGCGGTTATTGCTGCCGTGCCGTTCGTATTCTGCCACTCGGCAACCACTTCGGCATCAACGGCCTCGAGAGAGTCGGGATACGGCGATTTCTCTTTGTTTATGCTAACGCTGCTGATGTTTGCGGTTATGGGATGGCCCTTGAGCACGAGTGACTCGTTCTGCGATTCGTTTAGCAGCAGGTCGCTTGAGAATACAGCGGCTGCAAGTTCCTCCAAGAAGGCGCTGCCAGAGTGGTCCAGGCCAACGTCAGAGCCCTCAATCAGCAATCCTCCGCTGTAGTTGCCTATTGCCAATTCGTCCTCGTGGCTTATCGTGCCGTTGAAGTAGTCGCCAGCGCTCCACACAACAACTTCAAAATTATTTAATTCGCTGCTGCCGGGAACACCCTGCTGCGTTTCATCCCAGCTTTCAGCGCAGTAGCCGCTGTTTCTGAGGATTTCCATGAACTCGTCTGCGCTGCTTGGCTCAGGCGTTGAGAACAGCTCGGCGTCGTTGTCATCAACAACGAGGATTTTTTCCCTGCTGCAAATGTAAACCTTTTCAGCCAGCTCGTTGTTGGACTCATTATATTCTGCTACGGCGTTATCAGCGTCCACCACTGCCTTGAACTGGTACACGCCTTTCTGCGATTGCAGCTCAAACCTTAGCTGCTTTGTTTCTCCAGCAGTGAGCTGGACGCTTTGGCTTGCAGCCTGCTCATCGTTCAGGTAAACGTTTACGCCAGATGCAGCAGCGGCAGTTCCTCCGAAATCTGAAATGTTGAGGTCAACGATTATTGCACCAAGCTCGTCATCATAGCTGTAAGCCATGCCTGACAACAGCAGGTCAGCTTCTTTCGGGTAAACCGCCAAGCCGTATTCGCCTAAGTTGTTCACATAATTGCTTTCGTCAATCGAAAAGCCACTGTTCGCAACAACGGCAATAGTGTGCTGCCCCGGACCTAAAGCGGCTTCAAACGGGTAAACGTATTCCCACGGCTGCAACTGAGGAGGGGATGCTATGTCGAGAAGACCGGAGCTTACAAGTTCTCCATCTGCAAATACGTCTACTACAGGCGCGGTTTGGAGCTGTTCTGAGCTTTGAATTATTACGGTTGCTGCTATTTGGCCTTCAACAATGAAGCCGTGGCTAAGCCTTACTGGCCTTATATCCATGCCTGCCTCGCCAAGCAGCCACGCCAAACTGCTTGCCGCAATCGATTCTGCCACTCCCTCATTCAAAGCATCGATGCTGAACGGCAGGAACAGTGACTTAAAGCTTCCGTCTTCTGACTCGTAAACAACCATTGCGGCACCTGTCGTGTCCAGCCCGTCCCAAGCTGCAAGCTCAGCGCTTCCGTTGTAAGGCAGCACAGCATCAGGGAACGGGTCAACCGTTGCGTTAAAGAAAACAGGCGTTGCGAGTCCAGCAACGACAGGATGGGGCCTTGTTAAGTTAATGCTTAGGTTGCTCATGTTTTCTACAGAAGCCACTGTGAAACCCAAATCGGTTTTCAATTCGCTGTGGAGAACTGAGTGCATGAAATCATCGCTGCCGTGCCTGAAAGCAACATCGCTGCCCTCAACAACGACTTTGCCTTTTTTACTGTAATAATCAACCAAAGCTGCTGCGTCGTTGTCGTCGATGTTTGCAATGTCGGTATCAGTAGTCCAAACTACGGCGTCAAACTTCTCAAGGTAGCTGTTTGGCGGGGTGCTGCTTATGCTCCTGTTAAGCACTGAAAGGCAAAGGCCGCTGATGCCGGCGGCAGCCTGCTCGAAAGCAGAACTTTGCTCGTAAGTCTTAGCTACCAGCAGCCGCTTGTTACCGTTACAGGAGCCAACGCTGAACTGCAAGGCGCCGCTCTCTGCACAGTTGCCATAGTCATCGCAGAACCTCATGACAGCCTCGTATGCGGTATTGTCGCTTAGGCCGCCAAAAACAGTCAGCGCAACATCCTTCACGTCGCCTGCCTCATGAAGCAGCCTTGAGGCGTACTCAACATTAACAGCAGAGCCGCCGGCAGAAACAACTGCGGAAACCTCCGGCAAATTGCTGTGCTCTAACAAAGTAACAACAAAGGCCTGAGGGCTGCTGCTGCTTTCAAGCTGCCCAGCGTAGCTTATGTTAACAATTTCGGGAGGCAGGTCATCAATTACTGTGATGTTCGTCTCGTTCACCAGGCTTCCAGCGCCGTAATCTGTCAGTATCCTCAGCGTGTAGTTGCCAGGACCGACTTCGAGCACGTTATCAGCAGCAGCTGCCATTTCTGAGTTTGCGGCAATTGTTAGTGTGGGCAGCCTTATTTCCTGCGACGGAGTTGCTGCTATTGCGCCATTAGTTGTCTGCAGCAGCTGCAGCAGCGCAGAGAAGTTAAGGTCTACCGTTGCGGTATTGGCGAATGTTATGTTTGAGGTAAGGTTTTGGCTCAAAAACTGCTGCTGTGAGATGTTTATCTGCTCAACGTTGCCGAAGTCACCGGTAAGGGAAGTGACTTTGAAGTAGGCAGCCCTTATTACGGTTATGCTTGCACTCTTGCTTGTTCCGCTACCTGGTTCTCCTCCTGTTTCGCTGCCAGCCCCTGAGCTCCCACCTGTTCCCCCGTAGTTGACTGCCACGTCAACCATATAATTTCCCATTAATGCAGTGTCAGCATAATCGTAGCTGTAAGTGTTGCCGCCAATGCTTGCGAACGTAACCTCGGCACTTTTGGCGCCGTTAGGCTTGGTTATAGTTGCTTTCACGCCGTTCACCTGGACATCATCGTAAACTGTTACGTTAATGCGCTGCGTTTCACCGTTAATTACTTGCTTTTCCAGCCCAATCACGAACTCCAAGCCGTCCTTATAGATAAGCGCCTTTGCCATGTCAATCAGGCCAAAGCCGTAGCTCGTGTCCTTGCCAATATCGCCCAAGTCAAGGCTGGTCTTTTCCAGAATCCTTTTGACGTCGTCCTGCTTGAGCTGCGGATTTTTGTTCAGCATAAGCGCAACCGCCCCTGAGACGTGAGGAGCTGCCATGCTCGTGCCAGACAAAGATGCATAGCTGCCTCCAGCGTAGGAAGACTTTATGTCAACCCCAGGCGCTGTGAAGTCTGGCTTTATGCCCACGTTCTGGATGTTTTCCCCGCTTGAGAAGCACGCAACGTTCTTCGAATCATTAACCGCTCCTACTGTTATGACGCTTGGAGAGTTTCCAGGCCAGGTTACGCCCTCAAAAGAGCCGCAGTCAAAGCTTGGGCAGCCGCTTCCGCAATTGCCGCTTGAAACGACAACGACCGAACCTTTCTCCACTGCCGCTTTCAATTCGCTTTCAAGGCTTGGACTCGTTTCACCCTTCCCGCCGAGGCTCATGCTGATAACCCTGGCGCCGTCATCAGTTGCAGGATTGCCATCAGGGTCGAGAGCCCAGCCTATCGCTGCAATTATGTAGTCAACCTTGCCAGAGCACTTGCCATCCGGGGTTTTCAGAATAACCTTCGCATTCAGCAGCTGCGCGTCAGGCGCAACGCCATTATATGTTCCTCCGCTTGCCTTTGAGCCTGCAACTATGCCTGCAACGTGGGTACCATGGCCGCAGTCGTCAGACACGCTGCCGCTGCTGGTAAAATCCCTTTCAGCGGCGACCTTGCCCTGCAGCATAGGATGATTTTTGTCAATTCCAGTGTCAAGCACTGCAACCCTTACGCCGCTGCCTGTGTAGCCGACGTTCCAGAAGGCGTCTGCCTTAATCAACGGCACGCTCACGTCAAGCGTCGGGTAAACCACTCCCCTCTGGAAAATCATGGCAACGTCATCATCCGCTGCCATCTCGGCAATTTTGCCAGCATCAACCTTAACTGCAAAGTACTTCGCGGTTTTGTCAACAGAATCAACTTCATTCAACACCTCACCGCCAACTCTTTCAATTTCTTCCCTGATTCGGCCTGACGATTTCACAAGCACCTCAACCTTTCCCTTCTCAAGCCTTTCCTTCTCACCTTTGGCAGCGGCAGCCAAATACAGCGCTTCCTTAGCCTCCTCCTTCACAACAGGCTCGATTTTAACGTCAACAGCCGGAGGAAGATTGTTGAACTCCTGAATTCGCTGCAGAAGGATGGTTTTTTCATTCAATGCGGCTTTTTCCTCGACGCTGCCGCTGTTGTCACTGCCGAAAGGAAGGAACGAAACGGCAAGCAAAATTACTAGCACAGCGAGTAGGAGAATGGCGGATTTTTTTGTCGCTTTCAGCTTCCAAGAATCTACAAAGCGAGTCATTTTATTGTAAACAGTTTTTTGGCAGTTTTAACGCTGCTCAGTTTCATGCAACATGATGGTATCCGCATAACTTTCCGAACAATTCCTTCTCTAATCCTTCTTCAATTCTGGCGTGTGAAGACACATCTCCTGGCGTTTCGCCTGCCTTCAGCACAAGGCCCCCGTCAGCAAGTTCGCCTGCGCTAACGCTTTCGCTCAATTGCTTCTTCAGTGAGTTAACAGCTGCGAGAATCCTCACTTTGCCTATCTCTTTTACAAGCTTATGACTGTAAAAATTAAGCCAGAAAACGTGGGCAAAAGGCATTATATCATGCTTAAATTTGCTTCCTGCATTTACAAGCCCATCACTCAAGTCCGCATAACCGTGCCATGGCTTCAACAATTCATAAGCTGCCTTTACTCTCATGGCAAAATCTTCCATCGCTAGTACATTGAACAAATACGAATCTTCTACATATAGACTAACGTATACTCCTTCATGTTCAAAGACGGATATTCCAAACCAGTAAATACCGTCAACAGAAACTTCAATAGTCCCTCCACGTTCACCAGTAGGCAACTTGGAGCAAAGTAGCGTTTTACATGTTTCGAGAATTTTTCCTTCTGGATAAATATCGGCTGCTGCTGCTTTAATTAGATTTCTTAGAAAAGCTTCATCAAACTCTGCAACTTTTGTGCTTTTGCCATTTTCATAAATAAATACTGTTGTTAAATTGTTTCCCATAGTAATCACCTCATACTTTTAATATCTCGACCTGCAAATTGTCAAGCATTGTTTTCAATTCTGGCGTAACTCCCAGCTCTGAACTAAACTTCACTTTTGAGATATCCCCATTTGCATATTCAACGTACTTTTCCAATTTTGTCCTTAACCGGTCAATGTTAGCATTGTATTCCGTTAGGTCTGTTTTCTTCAATCTAGCCCAGTCACTAGCTGAAGTTTCCAAGTATTTTTCAATACCTCCATCAATATAGGTTATATCAATATCTGTTGAACCTTTTTTTGTCGTAATAAAATCCTCAAATTTCTTTATAGTCTTACCTTTTCCCTTAAGCTCCAGCGCTTTCTTAGCCTCAAAAGCAGGACTGTTAAATTCACTAAGTGCCAATCGGTGCGTCAGGTCCCCAAAACCATCCGTCCCTTTGAATGTTTTAAGTGAATCAAGAAGCTTGTTGTCACCAACAATCTTCACAGCCCTCTCAACGCTTAACTCAGATATAAGATCATCTGAGAGTGAATCAAGCATTGTGTTAACCTTCTTCCAGCCATTCTTCTGCCACCACCAGAACCCATCGAAGCGGGAAGCGACGTCATCAAGCTTTTTTGCGCCCCACGCGTTTGCGTTAACAAGTTTTACCTGTTTCGCGAGCAAGTCCTCAGTCGCGTCTGTTGCAACAAACGTATTCCTACCAATGCTCGTTTTGAGCAGTTCTGCAACATGAGGATCTGCCACGTTTCTAACGTTAACCAAGTTATCAACGCGTTTAGCAGCGAGTTTAGCCTCAGCCTCACCCAGCCCTTTGGCCCAGCCTTCATTGTGCTTGAATATCCTTGCGAGCCCTTTTATTTCAGAATCAAGCCAAGCTTCAGCGCCTTCCTTGAGGTATTTCAGCTTGCTGAGCTTCTCCGCAATTTCTGCACCGAACTCTTCCGCTGCTTTTATAACTTCAAGCTTTTCAAGCAACTTTGCGGCTTTGCCCGTTTTTCCGAAAAGCTGTCCAATCTTGAAAGCCTTGGCAACATTGCTAAGGATAACGACACCAAGCGCAACCTGCTCAACAAGATAGCCCGTGACAAAGCCATAAAAGAAACCAACCTGGAAATGCCTGTACGGCTCCGGCTCGTTCAAGCGGCCCTCCCTAAACAAGTTGATACCCTGCCCTTTGCCAAGGATGCCCCTGAACATTGACCAGAAAGTCTCGTCAAGATTCTTCCCCAGCGCAGCAATGCCTGAAATAAGCTCCTTGGCCCCGCTCCAAATTTTCTTAACCTCATCAATATGAGTGATAACAAACCATATGCCATCAAGAACGCCCTTAATATCGTCAAACAGTCCCTGGCCAACCCCGTAAACAGAACCTGAGAAAGCCCCAACGCAGCCAGCGCCTATGGCAATTATAGCAGTAGTGCCGGCATCCTTATCAGTAGCGATGATAAGAAGGCCATCACCCATACGGACAGCGTCGGCATATTCAGCTTTCCTCATAACGCTCTCAAGCGTCACGTTAACAGGATTAACGATAACTTCTGCGTCTTCCGCATCCAGATTCGCAGCAGCCAAGGCTTCGGCAACAACATAAGGCTCCTCTTCAAAACTCATACTCATAACACTCGTAACGTTAAGCGAGTTGACAACCAAGCTGTGAGATTCAATTATGCTACCGCTCTTCTTGTATTCGTTCCAGAGTATGAAGAACGAAGCCGGAGTTGGGATGCACGCAAGGAGGTCTACGCTGTCGCTTGTGAACGTTGTGCCGAAGTTGCTGCCAGCATCGTTCGGGTCAGTCCCAAGCAGCCTCTCATCCTCATTGCTATAGCCGTCACCGTCAGAATCCGTTGACGGGTTACAACTACATCCGAAACTAACGCTCTTGGCGCCATCAACACCCACAGTCTTTTCAGCACAGAAAGCACCATCAGGGCAGCCCACCCTGACGTTTCTGCTGCCGTAGCTTGCCACAAAGCTTAGCTTTCCATCGCTGCCTGTCGTTCCTTTCTGAACATTGTCAAGGGAAACGGAAGCCCCGCTTATCGGCTTGTTTGCGTTCGCACCACTGCTGTAATAAACGTCAACGCTTATTGTCCCTTTCGGCGCAAGGCTGCCGCAATCAGCAGCGCAGTTCATGTAATCCTCGCCGCTGCCCGCATCACAGTTGCCGTTGCCGCAGTACTCCGGCTTGGTTGAGAGGCAGGCATGATAGCCCTGAAGAGTTCGGACGCCATAAGTTTCGCCGCAGTAAGGCTTGGAAACGTCAGCGGCTTTGCATTCCGAGTCAGTGTCGCAGTCGCAGTTGGCAGAGCTGCCATCAGGCACTGCGCACTTCTGGGGCTCGCTGCTTTTGTGGCACTGCCCGTCGCTCTCCCACCATGACTCCCCAGAAGGGCAGCACCTCAGCACGTCGCCAAAGCACGTTCCAACATCAGTTTTCTGGTTGCAGACAGCAGATTTGCCTGCGCAGGTGTATACTGGTCTACCGTCGCAGTAGCCGTCTCCAGTGAAGCAGAAGTTATTGCTTGGGCAGTAGTAAGGGTACTGGGGAAGGCAGCAGCCGGGCTTGCTGTCAACGCACTTCACATTATACTTGCTGGGCTCGTTGCATGCCCACCACTGGCCACCGCACTTTATCGCAGTGTCACACCTTTCCTTGTTGAGCCAGCACGAGTTATCAGTCCTGGAACAGAAATATGGGTTCTCAGGGGGGCAGCAGCCGTCAACCGTGCCATCGCAGTTGTTGTCTTTGCCATCATCGCACACTTCAGGCTTACCAGGATTGATGTTTGCATCGTTGTCATTACAGTCATTTCCGTTGCCGCAGCCAGAACCGTAGCCATCACCGTCGTTGTCAACGCAGTTCTGAACACACTCTGCTGTGCCGTCTGGCTTGCAGTTCCACGTATAGCCGTTTCCGCAGTTGCTCCAGCATTCTGTACCGCACTTATTCGGATAGTCGGGGTGTATGCACTTCTCAAACACGCACTCCCCCTTGCCGTTGTTGCACGCAAAGGTGTAATCCTTGTAGATAGTGTCCGTACAGCCGCTCCAGCAGCTGTTCTCACACTGGTTCGGGTAGCTTGGGTCTTTACAAGTCACTATTTCGCATTGAGCTACTCCAGAAGCGCACTTGAACTGTTGTGAGCTGCCGAGGCAGTTCCAGCACGAACCACCACAAGGGTATGGATAGCTCGGGTTGGTGCATTTTGATTTGGGCTCGCAAATAGCTCCTGAGGATGTGCAAACCCAGATGTAATCTGATGAGCACTGAGTCCAGCATTTGTCGGCACAGAAGTTAGCGCTGTTTTGACAGCAAAACGCACTTGTTGAGCCGCAGTACCACGTGCTGCCAGAGCTGCATCCGGACCAGCATTGGTTTTTGCATTCCTTTGAAGGTGACTTGCAGAATGCCTCGGCGTAAATGTCGTCTTGTGAAGGCTCAACAACTTGGCTGGCTTGGTATTGGGCTGTAACCTGTGGAGAGCTTGGTGGTATGTACGCCGCTGAGGCAGTTCCTAGCTGAGCTGACGCACTAAATGGTAGCGTAACCAGTAGGAAAACCACCAGAAAGGTGGCAAACCTGCTGGTTTGGTTACGCCGTCCCATTCAAATCAGCCAAACAGCCTTTTGAAAAAACTGGCTACTTTTGACAAAAATGACTGCTTTTGCGGCACTGGCGCGGGTTTCGGGTAGGTTTCGTCGCTGAACTGCTTTATCTGGCTGGCTTGCGGCGTTGCATCCTCTTGGCTCAATCCGGAAGAACCATTCGCCAGTGCAGGCTGGCTTGAAGGGGACTCTTCAGCTGGTATGGATGGAGCTGGCTGGGCTTGCACACTCTCAGGCTCTGCCGCGCTCTCAGCTACAGGTGTAGGTGCGGACTCTGGTACTGGAATTGATGTGGGCACCACCCCCCCACTCTCGGATGCAGCTTTTGTTTTTCTGCAGTCCTCGGCATCGTCTATCAGGCAGTTCCTGTCGTTGTCAATGCCGTCGCACAGCTCTGCATCACTCGTAGTGCAAACGCCGCCGCAGTCTGCCCCGACTTCATCCTGGTTTTTGTAGCCGTCAGAGCAGCTTGCAGCCTTTTGCTGGCCTGGAGAAGGTAAGCCTTTTATAGGCGCTACGCCAGTCACGGGGTTCTTACTGGGATTGCATTCCTCATCAATAGTGCAGTCCCTGTCGTTGTCCTTGCCATCGCAGTAGTCCGCAACATAAGCTAAAACGCAGCTTCCTCCGCAGTCAACGCCTGTTTCGTCCTGGTTCTTAAGGCCGTCACTGCAGGAAGCAGCAGCGGGCGCAGAGTAAGCAAAAACAGCCACAGCTATGATGGCAAGAACAGCTAGGAGCTTACTAATTCTATTCACAGTATTCATTCCCAACCACCCCGCAATCGTAGTTACTATTAGCCTTATGGTAAGCCATCTCTGTTTATATAGCTTCCTTACATGTATTATATAAGGCGTGAATCACAGTTAGCGTTCATTCTTCTTATGCCTTTCTGCCCAAAAGCCGCAAAAATTGCGGCTGTTACGCAAAACTTACCATCCCTGCAGGAAACTTTTCAATAACTGGCGCTTTTTCCGCAAAAGTTTCAGCTAAATCGAAAGCTTTATGCACCCTGCCCCTGGTTTCTCGATAACTTTAAATACTTGGCAGGAAGCATACCACGCATTGCAGAAATAAGCAGTCGGGGTGGGATAAGTTTATGACTGAAGCCAGTTACGAGTCAAGGCCGTTGGATGCGCTGAACAACGCAAGGAACAAACGGGTCATAGTTGAGCTGAAAAACAACAAGCAGTTCGTTGGCAAGCTCAAGGCTTTTGACATCCACGTCAACGTCGTCCTGGATGAGGCTGAGGAAAGGGCCGAGGGGGAAGTCAAGAGAAAGCTGGGTACAATATTCCTCAGGGGCGACATGATAGTGATGATTTCTACCGAATAGAAAGCTTTTTAATTGGCTTATTTTTCACTTCTTGTCATGAAAGGAACTCATTCAATGGGCAAGAAAAGCGGGAAGAAGAACATGATATTTTGCCGAAGATGCGGCCAGCGCACCCTCACGCTCAGGGGAAGGACATGCTCAAGCTGCGGATTCGGCTCTTCAAAGACAATGAGAAGCTACAAGTGGCAGAAGGTGAGGAAGAAGAGCGTGCTGCTCAGGTAATGGGTTTAGTTTTCTAAAATTCTTCATAGAACTTGCTCGCAACTGGCACCTTCTGGCCCTGATAATGGCTGCCTAATCCTTTCGAGCCGTATGGCTTGTCAACAGGCGTTGACATCTGCGTGAATGAGATTTGGCCAATCTTCATCTTATAGTATAGGGTTATTGGCAGCGGTGAAACGTTGCTCAATTCCAAAGTCAAGTTGCCTTCCCAGCCGGGGTCAACGTAGCCGGCGGTGCTGTGAATCAGCAGGCCGAGCCTGCCGAGGGAGCTTTTGCCCTCTATCCTTGCTGCGATGTCATTTGGCATCTTAATCCATTCCAGCGTGCTGCCAAGAACAAACTCACCGGGATGCAGGATGAAAGGCTCGCCTTCCTTTATTTCAACAGTTCTCATAAGGCCTTCCTGCTTCTGCCGCACGTCAATGACTGCATGCTGTGACTTGTTGAAAAGAAGGAATTTGCTGTCAAGGTGAACGTCAATGCTTGACGGCTGGATGCAGTCCTCAAAGTACGGCTTTATGGCTATCCTGCCTGCCTTTATGGCTTCCTTTATGCTTTTGTCACTGAGTAACATATGAAACGCTCTTACTTTTTCGCTGCAGCTGCTGCAGACGCGCCGATTTTAGCCTTTATGTCGGCAAGGACTTTCTCAATCTTCTTATAAAGGTTTTTGTAGTCGCTCTCATTGCTTATCACAAAGTCTGCTTCTTTTACGCACGCTGCAAGCTGCTGCTCCGTGCTCTTCCCCGCCATCTCCCTTTTCTCCTGGACAAGGAACTCGCTGAATGACTTCGGGTCGCGCTCAGAGTTCCTCTTCTTTGCCCTTTCATACCTTATGTCAACAGGGGCGTCAACAGCAACCAGGAAAAAATCCTTCAGCTCCCTCAAGGCTGCAATCTCCCCGGTGTTGCGGATGCTGTCAACAACCGAGTTGGTAACGCTCGGGCTGCCCCTCAGGCGCTTTATGACGAGCTCTGCCAAGAAGCCTGGGCCGTGCTTTGCCCTTAAGGTGTTGCCCGCCTTGGTCAGGTTGTCCCTTGTAGGCATGAAGCCCTTTTCCCTCAAAAGAAGCCGCAGCTCATCAGAAAGGGAGTAAAACTGAAATCCCCTGCCGATAAGGTATTCGGCAACCGTGCCTTTTCCGGCAGCATAAGTCCCTGTAAGCCCAACTATCATATAATATGCCTATTGCGCAGTGATTATAAATAGTTTTTTATATTATCCATCTTGAGCCCTTAAAGGGGGCAGCACATGGTAATTGCATTGCTAACTGATTTTGACGGCTCAGATGGGCTTGGGCTCGTGAAAGGAGTGATTTACAGCGTATGCCCAGAAGCCAAAATAGTTGACCTTTACAACAACGTTGAGCCGTTCCAGGTAAGAAGCGGGGCCTGGATTCTCCTTCAGGACTACAAATACTTCCCAAAAGGCACAATCTTCTATGCGGTGGTTGACCCTGGCGTTGGCGGCAAAAGAAGATGCGTAGCAGTCAAGACGAAAAATTATTATTTTGTCGGTCCTGACAATGGCTTAATATTCCCTGCAGCTGCTGAAGATGGCATTGTGGGCGCTGTTGAGCTGCCAATTCCGCCAGATGCTTCCAAAACTTTCCATGGCAGGGATGTTTTTGCGCCAGCAGCTGCCAAACTGGAAAAGGGGATTGCGGTAGAAAAGCTTGGCAAAGCGGTTGATAAGGATTCTCTGCAACAGCTGCACTTTACTAGCGGCAATGGCGAAGGAGAAGTGGTTGTGATTGAGCATTACGGCAACATAGTCACAAACATACCTGCGGCTGCTGCGAAAAAGAAGAAATTCGCTGTTGAATGCGGCAGCTACAAAAACAATTTAAGCTACAACGAAACGTTTGAAGAGGCCATTGAGGGGGAGCTTTTTGTAATTGCAGGCAGCAAAAACACGCTTGAGCTGGCTGTGAGAAACGGAAGTGCTGCTGCTATTGTCAGGGCAAAGGTTGGAAATAGGGTTAAGATAAGCTAAGGTAAGCTAAGGTGCTGCTGTGACTGATGCGTTTAGCGAGGAGGAAAAGAAGATACTAGAGCCTTACTTTACCAACCTTGAAAGGCCGGTGTTCGCGTTCACTTCAAGGGTGCCTGAGGAGGTTGTTGCTGTGTTGTTTTCAAAATACAGCAGGTCGCAGCACAGCATTCGCAAGAACTTCCTTGACCTTGTAAAGGATCCCGAATCGGGGTTCAAAGGCATACTTGACGCTGTCTCTGCAGGAGGCAGCAACGACGCCTTCGCCGCAGCGCTGGTGAAAGCCAGAGACTTCTTCAGAAGAATCCTTGTGGAGTATGGAGATGACTCTGTCGGGGAACTCGGGATTGCCCATGTTGCCTGCGAGGACGTTTCGCAGATTGCGGCAAAACGGATTGAAAGCGCAAGGCTCATGTCGCCCCTTGAAAAATCAACAAGGTACGTTGTCTTTGAGAAAGGCAAATACTACAAGCCTGCGGCCATAACTAATTCAAAATTCTCTGGCGAATACGTTGCGATGTGCGATGAGCTGTTTGAAACATACAGCAGCGAGGTTGAGCCAACAAAGGCGTTTGTCAGGGAGAAGTGGCCGATTTCAGAGTTTGACTTTAACGGCAGAAAAGTCAGCGAAATAACAGACGAGGCAGAGACAAAAAGGGCAAAATCAGCCTATGAGTCCTCTGTAAGGGCACGAGCACTTGATATTCTAAGATATTACCTCCCTGCTGCAACAGTGACAAATATCGGAATAACTGCGAACGGCAGGGCATTTGAATACCTGATTTCAAAGCTGATGAGCGACGAGCTTGAAGAGGTCCGCACAATAGGGCAGCTCATGCACCAGGAGCTTTCAAAGGTCATCCCGTCGCTTGTAAAAAGGGCAGCGCCAAGCAATTACCTTGTTGAGACAAAGAAAGGCATGTACTCATTCGCATCTGCTAAATTAGCTAACGTCAAAATAAAGAAGCAGCCAACAGTCACGCTGATTAATTACGACAAAGACGCCGAAATAAAGGTTGTGGCTGCGGCGCTTTACCAGTTCTCGCACCATCCACTGTCACAGCTGCGAAAGATTGCGAAGAAAATGGCAGCTGAGGAAAGAATGAAGGTTATAGATGAATACATGGGAAAGAGAACCAGCCGCAGAGAAAGGCCGATGAGGGCTGCAGAGACAGCTTACTACCAGTTTGACGTCCTCAGTGATTATGGCGCTTATCGTGATTTGCAGAGGCACAGGATTATGACGCAAATACCGCAGCTGCTGACTGTTGAGCACGGCTACGACACCCCTCCGGAAATTGTTGAAGCCGGTTTTGGGGAGCAGTTTCATCGCTGCATGAAAAAGGCAGCTTCTGTCTACAGGAAAATTGCTGCTGAGATGCCTAACGAGGCGCAGTATGTTGTGCCGCTTGCTTACCACTTCCGTTACCTGATGCAGTTCAACCTGCGCGAGGCATACCACCTTATCGAGCTAAGAAGCACACCGCAGGGCCACCCAAGCTACAGGCACGTCGTGCAGGAAATGTTCAGGCAGATAAAGGCAGTCCACCCTGCACTTGTGCACTACATGAAGTTTGCCAACCTTGATGAGTTTGATGCGCTTGGAAGGCTTAAGTCTGAGCTGAAGAAGGAAGAAAAACTGGCAGCTTTTGAGAAGAAGTAGGGAACATGCTAAAGAACCGCTTCGTTATGGTAGACGGCCTTGACGGCTCAGGCAAGGGGGCGATAGTTGACGGGCTGCAGAAGTGGGCTGAAATGAAAGGAATGAAAATCCTCGACCTTAGAAGCTACTGCCGCGAAAAAAATACTTTTCCTGAAGCTGACGAAATAGCAGGCCATGACGCCATAATCTCAGCAGAGCCAACCTTCTGCTACGTTGGAAAGGCGATAAGGGAAGAGCTGATACGGGCCACAAGCAGGCAATACCCTGCGATGAGCATAGCCCACGCATTTGCTCTTGACAGGGAGATGCTTTACAAGCGGGTCATAATGCCGGCAATAAAAGCAGGCAAATACGTTTTCCAGGAAAGGGGCATATCATCCTCACTGGTATACCAGCCTGTGCAGGAGCACATACAGCTTTCAGAGCTGATGCGGCTTTCCGGAAACAAAACAGCGCTTCAATTCGCGCCATCACTGTTCATCATTGCAATGGTAAAGCCGGAAACAGCCATTAGAAGGCTAGGGGCAAGGCCAAAGAAAGACAATTCAATCTTCGACAACCTGGAATTCCAGCGCAATATTGATTCAAGGTTCAGGTCTGACTGGCTCAGGCAGCTGTTCGAGCAGCACGGCTCAAAAGTAGCCTACCTGGATACGGATGAGCCCAAGACAGTTGAGGAAACGCAGAATAACGCCGTAAAATTAATTGAGGAATTCTTCGCTGGGAAAGGCTAGGCTTCGGCATCTTTGGCTGCTGCTTTTTCCTCAAGCTCTTTTTCGCCATCGCCCATGAGAACCTGGAGAAGGGTCTTGTTCTTCCTGATCGCATTATAGCTTATCATTGCACACACCTCTTTACACTTGAAAAATTCAATGCCTTTTTTTATTTCACTGATATTTAAAGAATGCTGCGCACCAAAATATAGGTAGCACAGTAAATAACTCATAATAGCAGTTGCGATAATAGCTGTTGCAGAAGCTGATTCTGTTTGCCCTATTTGTCTTTCTGCATGACCTTTTTACCAAAAAGGTCAATCAAAAAACTAATCTTTCTGCATGAAATCCATAACTCCAGAGATGCTGTCGGCAAGCACCTTGCCTGTTTCGGCATCTATCTTAATGTTAAGAACGTTATACGAAGCATTAATGTAGGTTATGTTCCAAACGGTTTTTATTTCTTTCATTTCTTCGCTGCCGATGTTGCTGCGGCTGCTGGTGCCGCTTGCTGCCAACTCAATCGGCGTCAATGGCTGAAGTATTGCTATTATGCGCGTTGGGCTCTCGCCCTCATACTTTCTGGAACGCACACCCTCTGCGAGCTTGATGCAGCCCTTTATTCCTATTTTGACACTCTTAGTATTAAGCTGCGGAAGCGCCCTGCCCTTCTTGAACGCCTGCTCTTTTGTTGCTTTTTGGCCGCCCAAGGTGCTGAAAGTGGTAAAAGTGTCATCAGCAGCATCATAGTAGCTGAGAAGCCACTCAGGAGCGCTAGCAAGCTGCCCTGCTTCAGCAACCATGCAGAACATGCTTGAAAGGAAGGCATTTGCATTAGACCTTCGCCATTCCGAGAACTCGCCGGTATTTTCAACAGCCCCAACAAGAGACGATACCGTGCCCTGTAAGCCGGATGAGCGCTTTGCCGCTGCCATTGCCAGATAACAGCACAGCACGATTTAAAATGGTTTTGATGATGCCATAATTGAGGTTAATTGAAGTGCCTCGGGGGCACGATAGGGCTGCGTTGAAAATGTCTCCCAGCCGTCTGCGGTCACTGCGTGACTAACTTCTCCCTCCCTTCGGTAACCGAGGGAGGAGAGAAGTTACCTTGGCGACGGCAAAGGCGCAGACGGCCAAAAAACAGAGACTTTCAACAGTGCCGAGCACGATAGGAAAAGCTTAAAAGCCAACCTTCTTAAAAAGAAGGTTGAATGGGCGAGTTTAGGCAACTTTTCGGCTACAGGGCTGTCCTCTCACTGGCCATAGGCTCAATCGCAGGAACAACCCTGTTCTTTGGCGCAGGCATAGGCTCAAGATACTCCGGAAACCTTGTCCTGCTTGCCTGGATTCTTGTTTCGGCCATGGCAATCTACATAGCGGCATGCTTTGGCGAGCTTGTAAGCGCATTCCCGAAAGCAGGCGGCTCTTACGAGTTTGCAAAACAGGCCTACGGGCGGTTCTTCTCGTTCATGCTGGGATGGACAGCGTGGCTTTTTGGAAACCTGAGCATAGTTGTGCTGGTA
>JACPIH010000038.1 GCA_016188155.1 Candidatus Woesearchaeota archaeon
TCATAACATTCGGGCTCTCCTTGTTTAATTTCGCCCTGAACAAGCTTTTTATTTTCCATAAGTAGGATTAGTTTCGTTAGTTTCGGCTTTATCTCTGGCAAGCTCCTCTGCCAACTGTGCCTTTCTTGCACGGTCCCGCTCTATTACGCCGTGAGTTTCGTAATACCCCTGAAGGGCTTCATTATAGGCTTCCGCGTGCTTCTCAGCAACCTTGCCCCAGTTTGCTGCTTCCCTGTAAGCCTGGACGCCCTGCTGGTAAAGGGCATAGTTCGAAAGAACGCCCTTTACTCCTGAAGCAATGGCTTTTGGGCTGCGCTGCTCAACAACCCTGCCGCAACGGTAATCCTTAACAACCTCCGCAATGGCGCCAGCATCGGTAACAACAACAGGCACGCCACAGGAAAAGGCATTGTGCAAAGTCCCAGACTGGTAAGGCGCCCAGACGTAAGGGAAAATCATAATGTCAGAGTTTTCAATAAGCTGCCATTTTTCCGCCTCAGGCACCCACCTGATATCAATCCTGACATTGCCAAGCTTGTTCTCAGATGCTGCTGACCGCAATATCTGCTCATAGCCTGCTGTTACCGCCTTGCCCGCTACAGTGAGGGTAAAGCTAGGCAGCTCATTCATAGCCCTAATGAGGTATTCAACGCCCTTGCCGTGATTAAGCATGCCAAAAAACAAAAGGCTTTTTCCCTTAAGCTTGTGCATCTGCCTCAGCACAAGGCCGTGGAGAATAAGCATGACATCCTTTTTTCTGTACCTTAGCTGGATGTATTCCTTCTGCTGCCTTGTGTGCACTATAACGGCATCGGATTTTTTCACGATAAGCTTCTGGAGAAAGCAAAGAACCTTTTCCTTCAAATTTGATGCTGCAGTGTGAACTTCATGAAGGGTTACAACAACAGGAACCTTCTGTGAAAGGGCAAGGAGCAGCCCGAGGTTAAGGCTGAACTTCCCGAAATGAGGCGCAACATACTGGATATGCAACAAGTCCAGGCTTTCTTTTTCGATTATCCGGCGCAATTGCGACTTCAGGAAAAGCGACTTAAAATCAACTGCGTAGTTGGATGCTGTTGAGAGCTTATCGCCTATCCTCACTACACCGATGCCAAGCTCGTCAAGCTCCCCGCACAGGCTATCTGAGTAAAGGGCGATGCCATCCTCCTGTTCAGGGAACTTGCTCACCATTCCGATTTTCATTTTGCCCAAACTCTGCTGCCATTGACTGTTTTAAATATGTTTTGCTGTTTTAATAGCGTGCAAAAGCAAAGAAAACATACAAACACAGCTCATGATAATCTTTAAATACACGCTAACTTTGGCTTTAACTATGCAGACTCTATCTGTCGTTGTGCCATGCTACAATGAGGAGGAGGGCTTGCACCAGCTCTTTTCCCAGCTGAAACAGCTGAAAGGGATGCTTGGCAACAGTTACGCGTTGGACCTTGTTTTTGTCGATGACGGCAGCACCGACAGGACTTTCCCGATGCTTTCGGAGTTCAAGAAGGAGTTTGCCAGCATGAAAAGGCACATTGACGTTACGATTTGCCGACACCAGGCAAACCGCAATCTGGGAGCAGCCCTGAAAACCGGGCTTTCTGTTGTTAAGGGTGACCTTGTTGCCACTGTCGACGCAGACTGCACTTATAATTTGAGTTACATTCCAAAGATGCTGGAAATGATGGATTCTAATACGGACATAGTGCTCGCCTCGCCCTACCATCCTGCTGGCAAGTCTGACATCAGGCCCAAGTACAGGCATTTTCTCAGCATTACAACCTCAAAGATTTATTCCCTGCTTACCCTGAGCAGGATTCATACATTCACTGCCCTGTTCAGGGTTTACCGCAGGAAAGTCATCAAGGATGCCGACGTTATGCCAGAGTCTAATGGCTTTCTTGCCGTTACTGAAATGCTCGTTTATGCGGTGAGGAAAGGCTACAGGGTTAGGGAGTTACCTGCAACCTTGACTGTGAGGAAGTACGGCAGGTCAAGGATGAAGCTGCTCTCAACCATCTGCGGCCACTTTTCGTTCATGGTTAAGCTTTTTTTCAGGGTAAGGTAGCTATGGAAGCAGTAGCAGCAGTTTTGAAGGTTAAAAAAATGGCAGTTGGTAAGAAACAGCAGCAGAAGCTTAAGGGAAGGTTCAAGGTAGTAAGCCTCTTTGGCATCCGCTCTGACATTATTAAGATGAGCACTATCTTCCCTCTTCTTGATAAGTCCTTCAATCACATCATGGTCCATAGTAACCAGCATTACGACTACAACATGGACAGAATATTTTTCAGTGACCTTCATCTGAGGGAGCCGGACTACAACCTTAACACAGGCTCCGGAACACACGCTGGGCAAACCTCAAAGATTATGCTCAGTTTCGAGAAGATTCTTCTGGATGAAAAACCCGACGCTGTTATTGTTCAAGGTGACACCAACACCACGATGGCCGGGGCCATTGTAGCTTCCAAGCTCAACCTTCCCCTTTTCCATATTGAAGGCGGCTGTAGGGGCTTTGCAAAGAACGAGCCTGAAGAGATAAACAGGAAAGTTTCTGACCAGCTCAGCGACTTGATATTCGTACCAGATAAAGAGTCTGTTGAAAACCTGAGGAGGGAAGGGTTTGAGCAAAGCAGGATTTTCCTTTCTGGAAACACATCCTATGATGTCTGCATGCGCAACGTTAAATACGCTAATGATGATTCGCTGGAGAAGTTTGGAGTTGAAAAGGGCAAGTTTGCAGCTGCAACCATACACCGCTCCCAAAATACAGCGAGTAAGGAGCGCCTTGGCAATATCCTGGCTGCTTTTGAGGAGGTAAGCTACTTCTGCCCTGTTGTCTTCCCTGTCCATCCAAGGACTCAGGCTGCTGCCAAGCGCTTCGGCCTTTCATTTGGAAAGCTTACAAAGGCCATTGAACCAATTGGCTACTTGGAGTTCTTAGGCCTCATGAAGAACGCGAGGATGATTATAACTGACTCTGCAAGCATTCAGGAAGAAGCTGTTTTCCTCAACGTTCCTTGCCTTGTTGCCTACAATGAAACTCCCTGGGTGCCATATGTGAGGAGCGGAAAGAACGAGCTGATCGGCTGGAAAAAAAGCGGCATCGTTGCGGCGGCCAGAAAGCTCTTCTACGACGGCAAACATTACAACCATATAAGAAGCATCCCGTTTGACCGTTACCCTGACACATCTGAAAAGATTGTGAAAAATATTCTTTCGTGGCTTAAGGCAAGGAAAAAGTAGGGAAATTTGCAGGCAGCGAAGAATCAGGCTTTAAATTCCTTTACCGAGTCAGTAACGTATGCTATTTCTTCTTCTGTAAGCTCCGCAAACATTGGCAGTGACAGTATCTCTTTTGCTGCCTTTTCGCAGTTTGGCACAGACCCTTCTTTATAGCCGAGGTCGGTGTAGGCTTCCTGAAGGTGTATGGGTGTTGGGTAGTGCATTGCCGTTGATATTCCCTTCTGCTTGAGGAATTCAGCAAGCTTATCCCGATGCTGCGACCTTACGCAGTAAATGTGGTAAACATGCCTGCCGTAAGGCATCTCCTTTGGCGTCTTCACTGATGAGTTTTGCAGCAACTTGCCATACAGCTTTGCATTACTGCTCCTTTTGGCGTTCCAGCTGTCAAGATGCTTCAGCTTTACGTTCAGCACGGCCGCCTGTATCTCTTCCAGCCTGAAGTTGAAGCCTGGAATGCGGTGCCTGTGCTTTGGCCTTTCCCCATGGGCCCTTAGCAGCTTAAGCTTTTCATCCAGCTCGGCATCTGAGGTTACGCACATCCCGCCTTCGCCGTAAGCTCCAAGGTTCTTGCCGGGGTAGAAGGAGAAGCACCCCACCACTCCAAAAGAGCCTGACTTTCTGCCATTGTAAAGCGCGCCATGGGCTTGTGCAGCGTCCTCAATAACTGCCAAGTTTTTGCCTTCTGCAATTTCCATTATTGGGCCCATGTCCGCCATTTGACCATAAAGGTGCACAGGGATTATTGCCTTTGTCCTATTGGTTATTTTCCCATTCAGCGACTCAGCATCCATGCAGAAGCTTTCTTGGTTTATGTCGGCAAAGACCGGCGTTGCGCCTACTGCCGTTATGACCTCTGCTGTTGCGAAGAACGAATTGGGGCAGGTTATTACCTCGTCTCCTTTTCCAACGCCAAGCGCTATGAGCGCTATGTGAAGAGCTGATGTGCCCGAATTTACCCCTATTCCGAATTTGGAGCTACAGTAGGTTGCGAACTCTTTCTCAAACCTTTCTGTCTCAGGCCCTGCGACGAAGTATTGCGACTCAACTACCTTTGCAATGGCAGCATCAATCTCAGGCTTTATTGACTTGTACTGCCTTTTCAGGTCAAGGAACGGGACGTTCATGCAAAAACCACCCTACTCATGTTCAGAAACCTTCCTTATCACTTTCGCAGGCACTCCGGCCACGATTGTGTTTGGAGGCACGTCTTTCGTCACAACGCTCCCGGCTCCCACAATGCTGTTCTCTCCTATTGTCACTCCGCACATTATCGTCGCGTTTGCCCCGATGCTGGCCCTTTTCTTTACGACTGTCTTTTCAACATGCCAGTCGCTCTCTTCCTTCAGCTTGCCATGCGTTGTTGTTGCCCTTGGCACCCGGTCGTTTATGAAGCACGCATGAGGCCCAACAAACACTTCATCTTCCAATATTACCCCTTCCGGGATGAATGCAAAGGCCTGTATCTTGCAGTTCTTCCCGACAACTACGCCTTTTCTTATCTCGACAAAGCTTCCCACTATCGTGTTATCGCCAATTGTGCAGCCGTAGAGGTTCACGTAGCCGTAAACCCTCACATTTTTGCCCAGCTTCACGTCCTGTGCCACTCCGTGCGCTGTTTGCACTGCTACTTCAGTAATACTTCATCACCGTTCCTGTTAAGCGACTCTTGTATTGCTTCAAGAACCAGCATTACCTTGTAGCCGGAGTAGCCGTCTGTTAATGGCTTTTTCCCCGATTCTATGCAGTCGATGAAATGGTCGCAGGCTCCCTTGAGCGGCTCTTTCTCATCCAGCTTGGGAATGTGTATGTCTCCTGAGCGGTATAGGAATTGGAATGCCCCGCCCTTTTCGTAATAGGTGTGTATCGGCTCTTTATTGTTTCCTATGTCGACGCTTTTGTCGTAGATTTTAATTTTTTCGCTCGCATTCACGTCATCGTAAACGAGCATTTTCTTGTTGCCTATTATCGTCATTTCCCTTATCTTTTTAGGATTAAGCCAGCTTATTTGCAGGTGTGCTGTTATGTTATCGGGGTATTTTATCAGCACATAGGCAGTATCGTACTTTCCAGGCAGTATGTGCGACTCTGCAAAAGCCCTGACAGAAAATGGCTCTTTGTTAAGTACAAACCTGAATATTGAGATATCATGCGGTACAAGGTCCCAGATTACGTCCACGTCTTTCTGGAAAAGTCCAAGGTTGACCCTAACAACACTTATGTTGAATATGTTTCCAAGCTCTCCTTTTTCTACAAGCTCCCTTATCTTTCTAACGCTTGGCGAGTACTCGTACGTGTGGTCGACCATCAGCTGTTTTCCGTTTTTCTCAGCCAACCTTATGAGCTCAAGAGCTTCCTTGCTTGTTTTAGTGATGGGTTTTTCTATAAGGACGTGTTTTCCGTGCTCTAATGCGTCTTTTGCTATTTGGTAGTGGAACGAAACAGGCGTCGCTACTGCAACCGCATCTACATCACTTTGCATGAATTTGTCGTAGCTGGAGTAGGTCTCTGCACTTGGGAAAAGGACTTTCATCCTTTCCAGCCTTTCTGCATTAATGTCGTGGCATGCTACCTGCTTGACGCTAGGGCTCTGCAAGAAGTTCCTTATCAGGTTAGGGCCCCAGTAGCCGCACCCTATTACGCCTATCTTGTATTTTCTCATTTAACCAACAATACCGGCCAGAACGCGTATTTATAATTTTTTTGTCTTCCCCTCACTTATCTGCGGTGGGCAAGCCTGTAAAGGCAGAAGTCCATTAAGCTCCTGACGTAGTGGTAGTATTCTCTCACACCTATTTTGCTTTTTCCAACAAACCTGTTTCTGAACATGTAAGGGACTTCAAGCACCTTTTTATACCTGCCCTTTACCAGAATTTCAAGCCCTATCTTATATCCCCTAGCTTTAAGCTCTACTCCGTCAATCACGCTTCTTCTGAGGAAAAATAGTCCGCTCATAGGATCTTTAACAGGTGTTAGCGGCTTTGCCATCATTGTGGCAACTTTGCTCATGAGCCTTCTATGGAAGGGCCATACCTCCACACCTCCGCCTTTTACGTACCTGCTCCCTACCACCACTTCCGCTTCCCTGCTTAAGACTGGCTTTATCAGTTTAGGAATTACCTGCGGGGGGTGGCTGAGGTCTGCGTCCATTGCCCCAAGAATTTCGCTTTTTGACCCGTAAAAGCCTTTTATGACTGCGGACGCTAATCCGAGTTTCCTGCTCCGGTGGACGACTATTACGTTGTATTTTTTGCTCAGCTCCTCAGCGGCTTTTCCTGTTCCGTCAGGTGAGTTGTCGTCCACTATTACCACTTCGATTTTGGCTTTTAGGCCTTTGCAGCTTTTGAATATCTCAGGCACTAGGACCCCAATGTTCCTCTTTTCGTTGTATGTTGGTATTACTATTGATGCTGTGGCAGTCTTTTCTTTGCCTTCGTTACGCCTTTTTTCCTTATTCTTTCTATCGGCCGCATTCATTTTTATCACGCTGTTGCTGAGAAGCTGTGCTTTGGGGCTAGTTCTTTCTCGACACCGTGAATATTGTGAGGTACTTGTTGTGGAACTGTTCCGCTGTTGTGAAGCGTGAATTTTCAAACTCTTTTCTGATGCTTGCGGGCGAGAAGTGGTTTACGTGGCCGCATTTTCTTTTGTAGAGCTCTTTTCCAAGCAGTGTGCCTTGGACAAAGCACTGTACTGCAAACAGCGGCTTCCATAGGCTGAGGTTTGTGTCGTAAGGAACTGTTGATATCACTATTCCCTGGGGCTTGAGCATCCTGTGCAGCTCTTTTATTACGTCCTTGTAGCTTGGTATGTGTTCAAGCGTTTCTGATATTATGATTATGTCAACAGAATTGTCTTTCAGGCTGGTGTGGTTTAAGTCTTCCACGTAGTATTTAATCAGCCTTCCTTTACTTTTCGCGTATTTCGGCATTTTTTCGTTTATGTCTACTCCGATTACTGGCAGGTTCTTTTTGTTCCAGTTGCATGTTCCGCAGCCCATGTCCACAACAGTCATACCTTCCTTGTAGTATTTCCTGGCTGTTTTGTCTATTAGAACATACCGTGATGTGTGAAACCATGACCTGAGGAGGTTAACTGAGTGTGTTTGGTCGTCGAAGAATTCCTCGCTGAGCTGTTCATTGACATCCAGCATATGCTCATATTCCGGGCCGTATTTCCGCCCTCCCTTCAGTTGCTCTCTGCCTTTAGAAGCTGCAATGTATTCTGCTGTAGTTTCAGCCATGTTAAAAGCCTCGCTGCCTGTTGAAGCTGGTTAAAGCTGGTTGAAGCTGCAAAGTTTTTTTGCTTCAACATGCGCCAATGATATTGCTGTTTTCCGAGGCGAGGGGGGCATTTATAAACTTTCCTTTTCGAATCTCGGCGTAGTGATCGCATATCCCTTTTTCATAGTTTGCTCCTCTCTTAAAGAGAAGCCACTGGTTTTCCTTCGCTATTATTCCGTAGCCTCTGTTATTGATGAGCTCTGTGACATAAGTTGCGAATTCCTCGCTTGTGTAAATTCCTTCCTTGCCAGGAATCAGGTTTAGCAGCACATATTCCGGCTCGGCTCTGCCTTTGTCTGTGATGTACCATGTCCTGTGGAAGGGGTTTGGGAAGGTGAAGATGGTTTCTCTCTGGCTTAGGTGGGGGACTGCGTTGTTTGTTGCTGAGACAGAAGCAGTTGGCGGTATAAGCTTTGTGAGCTGCCTTGCTGCTTTTGCATCGTCTGAATTAAAATTGTATGTTTCTGCTGTGAAGCCTTTTGCTCCCGGCATGGGCCCGTAGAAGTATGCTGTTAGCAGCGCTGTTGCCGCCAGGAATGCTATTACCGCGTGGTTAAGCCTTTGCATGCTTATGCCGCTCGCCTTTCTTGCAACGAAGGAGGTTATTCTTCTTGACCTGTCTAATCCGTATATGAGTGCTATAAACATGAATGGTATGACATTTGCGCTGTAGTGAAAGAATATCGTATGCCTCTGAGGGACATCGCTTAAGAGGTTTGCAGCCAGAGCCGGGAGTGCTCCAATGAACACTTCCGGTGCCAGAATAGACAACCCTCCTAATGGGAGAAGGAGCATTACCATGTAAGCTAGCCTTTCTGCCTTAATGAGCAGTGCTACCACACTGAACGGGTTTAGCAGCACGTTTTTCACTATTTCAGGCACTGTCTTGCCAAAGGTGCCAAGCCCTTGCACTTCAAACTGGCTTGCTTCGGAGAAGTTGGGTATGAACCATTGCGTTGCCAAAAGGAAGATTGCTATTGAGACTGCTATTGCGGCAGCTCCTTGCCTTAGCATCCTTTTGAAAATTATTGCGTACAGCCCTATCGCTGCAGCTGTTAGTGGAGTGTCTTCTTTGATAAGTGCTGTTAAGGCAATCATCGCCAGGAACCATTTTGTTCTCTTCTCTTCAAGGAAGTAAAAGCTGAACAATATCGTTGTTGCCGCGAATGTTTCTATGTGAAAGTCTTCAAGGTTTATGTAATTAAGTGATGGATAAATGAGGTATATGACTGCAACGAATATGGCGATATTCCTGCCAAGCTTTTTCTTTGCGAGCCAGTAGAGGGGCAGCGCTCCAAGCCCTATAACCACGCTTTGCAATGCCAGCAGCAACTCAACGTTAGGGGCTAGTTTGTACAGCAGGGCTAGCGGAAAAAACAGGAAGAAAGAGTGGTGCGCAAATAGGTAATCCCCTACAACTGTGCTGAATGAAACCACGCCGTTAGTGAGCCCCCATAGCGTCTGGTCGAATATTCCGAGGTCAACGCCTTTGGTGTTAAAGGCATGGTGTTTTGCTATGCTCATTGATGCCAGGAGCACGATGTACACTGCCACAGCAACGTATATCGTTTTATCACTGCTTGTTATTCTTTGCACAATCCTTTTTGCTGTCTCAAACGCTTTTGCCCTGTAGCCTGCCAGGAAATAAGCCTTAATGGCTAAGAAAAGGCCTATTGCTGCCGCGTATATTACCGCTGCTGGCAGGTAGGAGAACCTTTCGAGTCCTTGCGGCACTTCTGCCAGTTTGGTTAATGGCATGAGAAACAGAAGGAGCATTGCGAGGTATGTTTTTGCATCCTCCTTTATGCATTTAAGCAGCCCTGCACCTGTCAGCTTTGATAGTGCTGCCGAATATAAAACCCATGCAAGGTAAGGCAGCAAAGAGCTTAGTGCAACGGCTGCCAGCGTTACTGGCAAAATGGCTGCCAGCACTGCGCCAAGCGTCTTTATTGTCCTGTGCTGCCATATCGTCATTCTTATGCTGGTTGCCCTGTTTGTTTATAAAAAGTTTAGTAATGGCAGAAATAACACGATATTTTGCCATGCAACTTCATGCAGGCAGTGCAACAAATAACTTTATAAACGCGTCGCCGTTTTAAATCCTTTTTGATACGTTATGGGGTGGGTTAACAGAGACATTGTCTCAATAAGGGATTTCTCGAAGGAAGAGCTGCTGGAAGCACTTGACAAAGCAGCAGATGTTGAAAAGAACAGGCCAAGTTATGCTGAGCTGCTCCGAGGCAAGGTAATGGCATCGCTTTTCTTTGAGCCGTCCACAAGGACCAGGCTGAGCTTCGAAGCTGCAATGCACAGGCTGGGGGGAAGCGTTATTGGCTTTGCCGAGCCCTCCATGACTTCCATAGCGAAAGGCGAGACATTTGAAGACACCATGAGAATAATAGACGGCTACTGCGACGTCATTGTCATGAGGCATCCCGAAATTGGAAGCGCGAAGAAGGCAGCTGACATTACGAAAAATCCAGTCATTAACGCTGGAGACGGCGCTCACGAGCACCCGACACAGACATTTGGAGACCTGTTTACAATAAAAAAAAACCTCGGAAGGCTTGACAACCTCACAGTAGGGTTCCTTGGCGACCTCAAGTACGGAAGGACAGTGCATTCACTTTCCTTCGCGTTGTCGCACTTCAAACCCACATTCTACTTCATATCACACAAGTCGCTAAAAATGCCGCAGGAAGACCTAAAGGAGCTAGACAAGAAGAAAACAGAATACTACGAAGAGGAAGACCTGCTTAAGGTAAGTAAGAAGCTTGATGTGCTTTACGTCACAAGGATACAGAAGGAAAGGTTCCTCAACCCTGAGGAATACCACCACGTCAAGGGAATCTACCAGCTTGACCCCTCATTCCTGAAGCACACGAAGCCCGGGCTTAAGATTTTGCATCCGCTGCCCCGCGTTGATGAAATTAATCCCCAGCTGGACAAGGCAAAGCAAAGCATCTACTTCGAGCAGGCACACAACGGAATACCGGTGAGGATGGCGCTGCTGGCGATGATACTGGGTGGGCACTAAGAATTAGCAAGGCCGTCAAGCAAGATTCTCCATGTCTTCTCATCAACCTCGCCAGAGCCCCTCCAAATTATAAGGCGGTTTTTGTTAATGGCAACCTTTGTTGTGGTAGATGTGACGCTATAATCCCGCAGGACCTTTACGTCTGCAGGGGCAAAATCGATAAAGTCGTGGCCGCCATTTCTCTTATACGCTGAAATTGCTGCAACGCTTTCCTTGGGGTCCAAGTCAATTGCCAAAAAATTCACTTTGCCCTTGTATTCAGGATAGATCTTGCTGGCTGCTGCCAAATCCCTTTTGCAATAAGGACACCACGTTGCCCAGAAGTAAAGCAGGGTGGGCTTTTCTGACGTGAGCTGCTGCAGCGAAACAGTCTGGCCGTCAATCGTTTTAATCGTAAAA
>JACPIH010000039.1 GCA_016188155.1 Candidatus Woesearchaeota archaeon
AAGGGAACTCTCGAAAGCCATAAGGATGCTCGAAGGTGTTATTGCCGAGCAGGTTGCTGTGCCTTTTCATAAGTATGCCAAGGGCGGCACTGGCCACAGGCCAGGAGGCATCGGCCCTGGAAGGTATCCGAAGAATGTCTGTACAGAGGTCATCAAGCTGCTAAGGCAGGTCGAAGCAAACGCGAGGAACAAGGGCATCAGCGCTACAGGGCTTGTTGTAAGCAGCATCCTTGCCAAGAAGGCTGCCAAGGCGTGGCATTTTGGCAGGCAGAGGCGAAGGCAAATGAAGCGAACCCACGTTGAGGTTGTAGTTTCAGAAGCTGCTGAAGCGGCCAAAACATCATCGCAGGGCAGCAAGCATGAGAGTGTGAAAAAATGATTGAAAGGGAGTTTGTGCAGCAAAAGAAGAAGGAGTTCCAGATTCAGGAGTTTGTATCAGAGACTTTAAAGAATGCCGGCCACAGCCATACCAAGCTTCAGAGGACTCCTCTCGGCGAGAAAGTTGTAATTTACACGTCAAGGCCCGGCCTTATTGTTGGCAGGAAAGGCCAGACAATCTCTAAGCTAACTGATGTTTTGAAGAAGAAGTTCGGCCTTGAGAACCCCCAGGTTGAAATCGCCGAGGTTCCTAACCCGCTGCTTGATTCGAGGATTGTTGCAGAGCGGATTGCGTCGGAGCTTGAGAGGTTCGGCGCTAACAGGTTCAAGGGCATCATGCACAAGGCAGCAGAGGATGTTGTTGCTGGCGGCGCTGTTGGTGTCGAGATCAGGCTGTCTGGCAAGCTTCCGGGCGCACGGGCCAAGAGCTGGAGGGTTGCTGTTGGTTATTTGAGGAAGTGCGGCGATGCTGCGATGACTTTCGTTGACAAAAAAATAATTTCAGCCCAGCTTAAGCCCGGCATCATCGGGATCCAGGTCAGGATAATGCCTCCGGGCTTGGTTATGCCTGATGAGATAAGGCTTGTTGATCTAGAGTCAAAGCCTGAAGGTTCTGAGGCCTCGGCTGTGCAGGGAACAGCGCCAGAAGCTGCAGCTGCGGCAGTGGATGAAAAAGCCGGCGCTGAAGAGGATAAAGAGGCAGTTGTTGAAGTAGAGACAGCCAAGCTGTCTCTACGCATCGGCTTCGCCGATGCTGAAGTGAAGGAGAAGGTGAAGGTGCCGAGAAAGAGGAAATCTGCGGCTGCAAAATCAAAATCCAAGGCGGCATCGGCAGATGCGCCCGGGAAGAGCGAGGCTGCGGCTGAAGCAGCAACTGAAGCATCTGTTGAAGCTAAAGAGGTAAAAGAAGCCCAAGTCACCGAAACAGGAGGAGAAAAATGAAGGTCGTGAAGGAGCTTAGGCCGCTTGCTGATGATGCTTTGAAATCGAGGATAACTGAGCTGAAGAAGGAGCTCATGAAGTACAATGCGCAGGTTGCCATAGGCACTGTGCCTAAGAACCCGGGCGCTATCCGGAAGGACAAGCGCATGATTGCGAGGATACTGACGCTGTTAAATGAGAGGAGGCTAAAACCAAAAGCATGAGCGAAACGTGCCCAAAGTGTGGATTGCCAAAGCCGATATGCGTCTGCGAGACCATCGCAAAGGAGAGCCAGCGCATACGCGTTTACATGGTCAAGAAGAAATTTGACAAGTTCAGCACGATAGTGGAGGGCTTGGAGAAAAAATCAATTGACATCAAGGACGTTGCCCGCAAGCTGAAATCTGACCTTGCCTGCGGCGGAACAGTCAAGCAGGGCAGGATTGAGCTCCAGGGCGACCACAGGCAGAAAACAAAGAGCTCGCTGGTTAAGATGGGCTTTGCGCCTGAAACAATTGAGGTTCGCTGAGTCATAAGGTGGTTATGTTGGCAAAAAAAGCAAAGGAAGGAACATCTGTAAGTGGTGATGCAGCTGAAGTAGCGGCAGCCGCGCCTGCTTCAAAACCAGGCGGCAGCCAGCATGACGCAACAGGCCTTGGCCTTTCTGTTCCTGATGCGCCCTGCACCGATGGAAACTGCCCGTTCCATGGCAGGCTTAGGCTGCATGGCCGGCGCCTTACTGGCGTTGTTGCATCCGCAAGGATGAGGAGAACAGCCAACATCGTAATTGAGCGGATGACCTTCGTAAAGAAGTATGACAGGTATGACAGGAGAAAGTCTAAGCTGAAGGTGCATAATCCTGAGTGCATATCCGCAAAGGAAGGGGATAAGGTTGATGTTGTTGAGTGCAGGCCCCTCAGCAAGACAAAGCATTTCGTGATTGTGAGGAAGTTGTAAGATGCAGCCGATGAAATCAAGGGTAACGAAAGCGCTTAACCACGGAAGCTACGTGGAAACGTGCGATAACTCCGGGGCTAAGCTGCTCAGGGTTATGACATTCATGGGCTCCAAGGGAGTTGCCGGGAGAAAGCCAGCAGGCGGCGTTGGCAGCCTAATAATGGCATCTGTCAGGAGAGGCACTCCTGAGATGAGGAAGCAGGTTGTCTTTGCTGTCATAGTCAGGCAGCGCAAAGAGTTCAGGAGGCCTTCGGGCGAGAGGATAAAGTTTGAGGACAACGCGGCAGTTGTTTTGAAGGACGACAGCGGCAGCCCAAAAGGCACTCTAATCAAGGGCGCCATTCCGAGGGAGATTGCCGAGCGCTGGCCCATGGTGTCAAAGCTCGCTACAATCATAGTTTGATAGAGACAGCCAAGCTGTCTCTACGCATCGGCGAAGCCGATGCTGTATTGCAAGGTAAAGAAAAATGAAACTGTTTTCGTTGGTATGGAAATCAAGTAAGAGGCCTTCAAAGCAGAGGAAGTACAGGTATAACTCGCCCCTTCATTTGAAGAGGGGCTTCCTTGCCGCTCATCTGGCCCCTAACCTTAGCGCAAAGTACAGCACGGCAAGCATCAATGTAAGGGAGGGCGACACAGTGAAGGTCATGAGGGGGGAATTCAGCGGCTTGGCAGGCAAGATTAACAGCGTAAGCACGAAGAAAGGCCTCGTATATGTTGACGGAGCTGAGCGCATCAGGAAGGACGGCACAAAGTCGTACATGCCGCTAAGGCCATCAAACCTTTTGGTTGTGGAAGCAACTATTGAGGACAAGCGCAGAATCGAGTCATTAACAAGGAAATCTGACGCTAACAGAGGCAAAAGCACGGCTAACGCAAAAATCACAGGCAAATCAAAGTCAAATTAAGGGTTGATGATTATGGCTAAGAAACACTTGAAGAGGGTCGCAGCACCGTCAACATGGATGATAGGCAGGAAGGAATCCAGGTTCATAGCGATGCCTCACGGCTCATACAGCCTTGAGCATGGGATGCCTCTCATTGCCGTGCTGAAGGATGTGCTTAATCTTGTTAGCACAAGGAAGGAAGGCAAGCGCGTCCTCAATAGCAAGGAAATACTGGTAAACGGCATTAGAAAGAAGGATGAGAAGTTCATGATTGGCCTGATGGACGTGCTCACAGTAAAAGAGATAGGCAAGTCTTACAGGATGCTTCTCAACAGGAATAACGTGCTGGTGCTTGCGCCAGTAAGCGAAACAGAATCCGGAATTAAGCTTTGCAAGATAACCGGCAAGAGCGCAATCAACAAAGGGAAGCTTCAGCTTTCACTCAATGACGGCAGGAGCATTATTGGCTCAAATGAGCACAGGACAGGCGACAGCTTGGTGCTTGAAATGCCTGCTGGCAAGATAAAGCACCATCTCAAGCTTGAGAAGGGCTGCCACGCATACCTTATCGGGGGGAGCAACGTTGGCCGCAACGGCATTGTTGAAAATATCTCCGGCGATAAAGTCACAATCAAGATCGGCGATAATGTTGTTGAAGCCGCGCGCAGGTTTGTACTTGTTACGGGCTCTGACAAGCCGGTCATAAAGTCAGTGGTTTCAGTTTAATTCAATGATTTTTTGCGATTGAGGACAAGATGGCTACAGCTGCAATGCATGCTACGGGACAGGCAGTGGTTGCTAGCCGGAGGAATGCGGAACAGGATAATGCCATGCGCCAGCTCAGGGTGGCAAAGGTAACCTTGAACATCGGGGCTGGGAAAAGCACTGAGAAGCTTGAGAAAGGCTTGAAGCTGCTTAAGGCCGTTACAGGGATAGCCCCTGTTAAAACTTTTACAAACAAGCGCATCCCGAACTGGGGATTGAGGCCGGGCTTGCCAATTGGCTGCAAGCTCACTTTGAGAAAGACCAAGGCACTGGAGCTTCTCAGGAGGCTTATTCAATCCAGGGACAACAAGCTGAGCAACAGCCAATTCGATGAGGAGGGCAATGTTTCGTTCGGCATTCCAGAATACATAGACATTCCAGGAGTAAACTACGATCCTTCAATAGGAATAATGGGCCTTGAGGTCTGCATAACCCTTGAAAGGGCAGGCTTCAGGATTAAGAGGAGAAAGGTCATGAAAAGGAAGATTCCGGCAAGGCACAGGGTGAGCAAGCCCGATGCCATTGGCTTTATGAAAGACAAGTTCGGGGTTACGGTGATTTCAGAATGACAGTAAGCAGCTACAAGAAAATGTTTACCCAGCTTAAGGCAAAGCCTGTAATTTTGCAGCGCTACCTTAAGTTCAACAAGCCGAAGGACAGGAAGTTTGGGAAGGGAATAAAGCAGTGCCTGCGCTGCGGAAACACGCGCGGCTTTATTGAAAAATACGGCCTCAACCTTTGCAGGAAATGCTTCAGGGACATTGCCACGAACATTGGCTTCAAGAAATACAGTTAGTGAGTGATGAAAAATGCTTAATGACCCATTGGCTAACGTGCTCTCGGTAATGAACAACGCCGACCAGAAAGGGATGAAGCAGTGCTCTGTCAAGCCTTCATCGAGGCTTATCTTGAGCGTGCTCGAAATACTTAATGCCAGGCGCTACATCGGCAGCCATAATGTCATTGAGGACGGGCGCGGCGGCATTGTGCAGATTAACCTCATTGGTGCAATCAACAAGTGCGGCGCGATAAAGCCGAGGTTCTCTGTCGGAATGGGAAACTACGAGAAGTTCGAGACGCGCTTCCTTCCGGCGAAGGACTTTGGCTTTCTCGTTGTCAGCACGCCAAAGGGCATAATGACACACACCGAGGCAAAGGCAAAGGGCTTTGGGGGCAGGCTGCTTGCTTACTGCTACTAGATTGGCAATGAAAACAAAGATGGCAAAGGATAACAGCAAATCAGGGAAGGAAAATGATGCCTCAGCCAGGATGGCAGAGGAGCTTGAGCTGCCCGCTGGCGTGACAGCTACAGTTACTGGGAGAGTTATCACCCTGAAAGGCCCTAAAGGCGAGGCTTCTAGAGAAGTCAAGGAGCGGAATGCTTTAATTACAATGGAAGGCAGCAAGGTCATCATTTCAGCAGAAAAAGCCGGCAAGAGCGAGAAAAAAATCCTGGGCAGCCTGAGGGCGCACATCCTGAACTTGGTGAGGGGAGTTGGCGAGGGGCATGTTTACAAGCTCAAGGTATGCTTTACGCATTTCCCGATTACAGTGCTTGTTTCAGGGAGCCAGCTGCTTGTCAAGAATTTCCTGGGCGAAAAAACGCCGCGCAAGATGAGCTTGTCTAAGGATGTCAAGGTGAAGGTTGAGGGCGCTGATATTGTTGTCGAGTCTGCGAGCAAGGAAGCCGCAGGGCAGGCCGCCGCGACAATAGAGCAGATTACGAAAAGGGCAAACTTTGACAGGAGGGTTTTTGCAGATGGCATTTACATCACCGTGAAAGACGGGAAGGATTTTAAGTGAACCTGAGTGAGTTGAAATGATAGACGCTAAGCTGCTTGAAGTAAGGAAGGCTGTGAAGAGAAGGAAGCCGAATTTCCAGATTCAGAACTCAAACGACCCAAAGAAAAGGTGGCCTGGAAGGTGGAAGAGGCCCAAGGGATTGCAGTCAAAGATGCGCGAGAGGAGAAAGGGCAACCCAAGATACATTGAGCCTGGCTACGGCTCGCCTGCTGCCTTAAGGGGCGCAACCACTGAAGGCTTGTTCCCTGTTGTTGTCAGTAATGTTAGCGACCTTGATAACATGAATGGTGACAGTGGTGTTGTTGTCTCTTCAACAACCGGCATGAGAAAGAAGGCAGAAATAGTCAGGGCTGCGGTTGGACGAAAGCTTAAGCTGCTTAATGTTAATGCTGCAGAGTTCATTAAAGGCGTTGAGGAAAGCATTGGCTCTAGAAAGAAGAGAAGGCATGAGCTCTTGCAGAAGAGAAAATTCAGGGCTGAATCAAAGAAGCCGCAGCCTGCACAGGCAACAGCTGCCACATCCGCAACAGCAGTGAAAAGTGATGTTAAACCTGCAAATGCAAAAGGCGATATTGAGAGCAAGGTTGATGATGAGGAGAGAAAGAAAGCTGAAAAGGCTGAAAAAGACAAGATATTGACAAAGCGAAGTGATTGAAATGATGCTGAATGTTCAAAAGCGATTGGCCTCTGGAATTTTAGGGTGCTCCCCGAAGAAGGTGGTTTTTGATACTGAGCGCCTTTCAGACATTAAGGAGGCCATTACAAAGTCTGATCTGAGGGCTTTGATAGAGCAGGGCGCCATAAGGAAGCTTCCCGCCCGCGGCATTTCCAGGGCAAGAATCAGGTTTTCCAAAGCCCAGAAGAGGAAAGGCAAGAGAAAGGGCCACGGCAGCAGGAAAGGGGCCGCAGGCGCCAGGACTGTCAGGAAGACAGCTTGGGTTAACAGGGTCAGGCTGCAGAGGCGCTACCTTGCCGGTCTTAGGGAGCGCAAGGTTGTTGATGCTGCCCAGTTTTTTGAGATTTACAGGAAGGTTAAGGGCGGATTTTTCAGGAGCAAGAGGCACATGGAGCTTTACCTTACGGAAAAGGGGATTTTGAAGAATGCTGGTGATAAAAAATGAAAAGCGTGATTGCCATCCCTTTCAGGAGAAGGCTGTCGGGCAGGACTAATTATAGGAGGAGGCTTGCATTGCTGAAGTCAAGCACCCCAAGATTGGTTGTGAGAAAGACGTTGACAAGCATAATCTTCCAGGTTGTGAATTTAGCTGAGGGTGGTGATAAGGTTGTGCTCTCAATGACTTCGAAGAAGCTGAAGGAGCTTGGCTGGAAGCACAGCTTCAAGAACATTCCTGCAGCTTACCTTGCAGGCTTAATGCTTGGGAAGATGGCCATTGCGAATGGCGTGGCCGATGTCGTGCCAGACATAGGGTTCCATAGCGTGACAAAGGGCGGCAAGATTTTTGCGGCAATCAAGGGGGCCAAGGATGCTGGCCTGAATGTCCAGGTTTCGGACGATGTTGTTCCAGGCAGCGATGCAATTACTGGCTCAAAGATAGCTGCATACGCAAAGGCAGCCAAGCCAGGCCAGTTCGCAAGCGCTGGCACCGCTGCGGTTAAGATTACTGAGGACTTTGAGAAAACAAAAGCGGCGATTGCTGCCTGGCAATTTAAGAAGTGAGTTGGAAGAAAATGGATAAGCGCAATACTTTTAGGACAAGAAAGCCGGTAAGGCGAAAGGACCGTTTCAAGCCTGTTGAGCTTACAGAAGAGGAACGGCTGCGGCAGGCTGAGCGCATGAAGGTCAGCATTGAGGCATGGAAGCCCAGGACAGAGCTTGGCAGGAAAGTCAAGAGTGGCGAGATAACGTCCATTGACCAGATACTTGACGCGGGCCAGCGCATTATGGAACAGGAAATCGTTGACGCGCTTATGAGCAACTTGAGCAGCGACCTGCTGATGATTGGCCAGTCAAAGGGAAAGTTTGGTGGCGGACAGCGAAGGGCTTTCAAGCAAACCCAAAAAAAGACAGCCGAGGGCAACAAGCCCAGCTTTGCAACAATGGTCGTGATTGGCAACAGG
>JACPIH010000040.1 GCA_016188155.1 Candidatus Woesearchaeota archaeon
CGTCTGAAGGAACAGGCAGCTTCTTCCAACCTGCCTTCCGCCGCCCAGCATTGTCAGCCTGACCCATTCGTTCTTCTTCTCCCTGATCCAGCCATCGTAAATCCTGTGGCCAATCTTGTCAAGGAATTTCCTCCTGTAATCAGAGTACTGGAAAAGGACAGCGCGGATGTTCTCAACAATCTTGGACCTTATGGCAGGGGTCCTCCTTATTACAGGAACCCAAAGGGTTTCCTTCCTTATCTCCTGAAGCAGCGAGCCCTGCTTGCCAATCGCAAGCCCGAGCTTCTCAGCTTCAATCACAACAATGCTCCTTTGGGGGTCAAACAGGACGTTTGAGACGCCGGCCTCCTCGGGCATCAGCTCCTTTATCTTCTTCTCGGCATCCTCCTGGTCAAGCAGTATGCTCGGGTCAGGCCTAAGCTCAATCCTCTTCTTTATGGCGTCAACTACTTTCTTGATGACGCCCTCGTTATTGAGGAAGAAGTCCTTGTCCTTCGTGTAGAGGACTATGTTGGCGCCCTCAAAACAGGCCTCGCTTACCTTCTCCTCGGGAAGGTTCTTCAGAATTTCCTTGATTATGTTAGCCATTTTAGAATTCCATCTGCAAGATTCTTTTTTGTGTTTTCAACGTGTTAGGTTACTCTGCCTTTATTATCAACGAATGCAAAACAGCAGCGGCAAGAGAGTTACAACTAAGATAATCACTGCTTGAATGACGTGTCAAAGTCCTTGTCAATTACTTTCCTGATGCCGTCCTTCATAACGGTGTAGACAAGGATGCCGTTGCCGCTTGCAGCATCCCTCTGCATCGCAACATTCAGCGCCTTGACGCAAAGGTCAACGCCTTCCTTAACAGTCAGGTCCTTTTTGTACATTGCCTCCAGAACGCCATAAACCATAGTGCTTCCTGAACCGGACGAAACATAGTCATCGCATTCCATGACAGAGCCGTCAACGAACAGGTCATACAAGTGGGAGCCATCACGGTCAATGCCTGAAAGAAGGAACTGGGTGATGCCTGTTATTAGGGAGTACTTTCGGATGTTGCCGTAAATCAGGCTTGCGAGCAGGTTGGCAGCCTCCTTTGCAGTCGCCTCGCGGTCTGTCCTGACTTCCTTCAGCTTAAGCTCTGCCCTGATAAGCTTTGTAAGAAGCTGCGCATCAGAGACTGTTCCGGCTGTTGTAATAACAAGGTGGTCTGTAATCTTGTAAATCTTCTCGCTCTTCTTGTCAGCGATAAACATGCCTGCAGTTGCCCTTTTCTCGGCGGCAAGAACAATGCCGTCCCTGCACATCAGGCCTATCGTAGTTGTGCCCTGCTTGGTTTTCGAAACAAGTTGCTCATCCATTTTGCTTTCCCATCATTTACCACAATTTTTTATGCACGCTAACCGGTTTTTGAAGCATAATTAACGGCGCGTAGAAACACATCAATCAATTGGTTACCAATGGGCTTTGCTAAGGCAAGCCCTTATTTAAACCTTTCGATTTATTGGGCTTGCCTCCTGTGGCTAAGAGGGCTTAAGGAAGCAAATTTAAGAATACCAAGTCTTATAGGGGGCAGGATGAGCAAGGAAGAGCTCGTGAATGTCTGGAGAAGCGCGAGGATAGCTGACGAGAAGCTGATAGAGGCTTTCCTGAAAGTGCCCAGGGAATCATTTGTGCCTGAAGAGCTCAAGGAAGAGGCTTACACCGACACGCCCCTGCCGATACGGTACGGCAAGACAATATCACAGCCAACAACTATAATTATAATGACGACCGCCCTTGACGTGAGGGAGGGGCAGAAGATTCTTGAGATTGGAACAGGCTCAGGGTACCAGGCAGCAATCCTGGCCAGAATGGCAGGCGAAAAAGGCAGGGTAGTAACGCTTGAGGTTGTGCCTGAGCTCGTAATCCTGGCAAGGGAAAACCTGAAAAAGGCAGGCGTTACCAATGTTGATGTCATTGAAGACGATGGCAGCCAGGGGCACGAAAAGGAATCACCATTCGACAGGGTAATAGTAACGGCAGCGTGCCCGGGCATACCAGAGCCGCTGCTCAGGCAGCTGAAGCCGAACGGAATTCTGGTTGCGCCTGTAGGCGGGCTCCGCATCCAGGAAATGGTCAAGGTGAGAAAGCTAAACAGCGGCTTTGAAAGGGAAACAATGGGGGAGTTCATGTTCCTGCCCCTTGTTGGAAAGCACGGCTTCAGGGAAGATGAGCTGGACTAGGCTTCTTTTCCCCTGACCTGGCATGGTGGAAAAGAAATTGTTGGGCATAGCCACAGTATTTCCCAAAACGCAGCCTTGCGTAATCGCCAATAAGCTTTTCACCTGTTTTTTTCGCTTTTAGCCCTCTCTCAGCTGCGAATTCCCGAAGCTCGCTGCCATACATGCGGCTCATTGCCCTGTGAATCCAAACATCAACCGGGAACGCCTCGTAAAACCCGCAAGAAAAAAGCAGGATGCAGTCAGCGACCTTGCTGCCAACGCCAGGCAACTCAATTACGCGCTTTTTCGCTTCCTCGTAGCTTAATTTTCGCAGATGCAAATCGGACAAAGTCCGATTGCACATTCCGCTTGCAGCGGAATTGTGTTGCAACGAATAATATTCGCTGTTGTTGCTGAAAATCCTGGCTGTTTCAAAAAGGTATTTGGCGCGGTAGCCGAGGCCGCACATCTTCAGCTTTGCAAAATCGTTTATCTGCTGCGGCTGCGGGAAAGAAAACGTTGTGAAGCCATCAAACTCAATGCTGCTGCCGAATGCCATAGCAACTTTTTCGATACACTGCTTAATTCTGGGAATATTTGAAAAAGCCGAGCAGATGAAAGATGCGGTGCACTCCCACGGCTCCTGCTCAAGGACCCTGAGGCCATAGTGGTTCCTTATTGCTGCAGCGATTTTTTCGTCACGGCTTATTGACTTTATTATTTTACCGTAGCTGTGGTTCAAACCCAAGAATTTTTTCACGTCAAAGCTATCGCTGCTGCAGCCATACTCAACACCACTGCCATTTCGATTTTGCCTTATTTTGATTATAGCGTCACCGGCAACGACGTAATAAAAGTCATCGCCGCTGCCGTGATAACGAAACAGCTGGCCAGACTCCAAAGTGGCTTTGAGATTGAAATCGCGAATTTGAAGCATGTTCATGCAGCCAATTGTGCTGTGCCCGAATAAAAGTTTTTTGTTTACTAGGCAGACAGTTTCAGAAAACTTTTCCAAAGAAGCTCTTGCTATAGTCTTCCAACTGCCTCTAAGAATTCCTTGTTTTCACTTATTATCCTATGTATGCTTTTGATAAAGTCTTCATCAACTGCTTTATTTTCTCTTGAACTCATGAATTTCACCTCCCGATAGCCATTCCCGTATCTCTTTTTCAGTATAAAAATTTTCCCTAATTCCCTGTAACGTCTTGGGGTTGTGTGCAAAATTCGCCTTTAAGCCATTAAGTTCCAAGAATTTAATTGTGGCCACAATGGCCGTTCTCCTGTTGCCGCTTGCGAAAGGATGCTCCTGAACAAGACCTTTTAGCAAAACTATCGCCTTATCCAGCACGTCACCTTCCTTTGTTTTTGCACTTTCCAGAACTTTGAATAATTTAAGCTTGCTCAGGACATCAAACTTATCCGCCTTCTTAACTTTAACCTTCTGCAGAACCTCTTTATTTATTGCAATTATTTCATCTTCCGAAAGATATTTTATCATGGTTTCGCTACAGCCACGGCTGCTATTTAAGCATTGCCATTACGCGGCAGTTCTAGAATACCCTTCCAAAGAAGCCCTTGCCGCCTGGGGTTTTTTCCTCTTCCTTTGCAAACTCGTCCAGAAGCTCGTGCTGCCTTTTTGACAGCCGCTCAGGGACGCGGATAAGGACTTTAATGTTCTCGGCTCCTTTTTCGCCGGTGTCAATGTCAGGGATGCCTTTGCCAGCCATCCTGAAAACAGTGTTGCCCTGGGTTCCGGCAGGGATTTTAAGCGAGGCTTTACCATCTAGGGTTGGAACGTCAATCTCGCCGCCAATTGATGCTGTTGTGAAGGAGATTGGAATCTCTGCAAAGATGTCATTGCCTCTCCTTTCAAAAATCCTGTGGGTGCTCACCCTGAGTGCAATGTAGAGGTCGCCGGGCTGCGAGCCGTGCTCGCCGGCTTCGCCCTCGCCATGAACCCTGAGGCGGTGGCCGGTGTCAACCCCGGCAGGAATCTTGACATCAAGCTTCCTCACCTTTTCAATGCGGCCCTTGCCATGACAACTGCCACAAGGTTTTGCAATCACCTTTCCGCTGCCGCGGCACTTGCCGCAGCTTGAGGTCGTTGTAAAAGTGCCAAAGGCTATCCTCTGGGTTCTCCTGACATAACCTGTCCCTTCACAATCACCGCACTCCTTGATGCTGTCTGCAGTTGCTGCGCCTGAACCGTTGCAGCCAGGGCACTTTTCAAGGCGCGGAATCGTGATTGATTTGCTGATGCCTGAAGCCGCCTCTTCAAGAGAAACCTCAAGCTCATACACCAAATCAGAGCCTCGCCTGGAACGGCGGCGCTCACGCCCTCCCCGGCTGCCGCCAAAGCCAAAGCCGCCTCCGAAAAACTGCTCGAAAAGGTCATTAATGTCTATATTTTCAGAGCCCATCCCCGCGCCAGAGAAACCGCCAAAATCTGAAAAGCCAAAGCCGCCCGCGCCTGCGGTAAAGCCCTCGCCGGTCGTGCCAAAGCGGTCGTATGTTTCTTTCTTTTTGGGGTCGCCCAGGACAGATGCTGCCTCGTTTAGCTCCTTGAACTTCTCAGTGGCGTCAGGGCTTTTGTTAAGGTCAGGATGGTACTTCTTGGCAAGCCTCTTGTAGGCTTTTTTTATTTCATCGATTGATGCGCCTCTGTGAACTCCGAGAGTCTCGTAGTAGTCCTTTGCCATTTTACAGTGTGACCCCGCATTTGTTTAAATCCTGCCGCAGCTGTTTTGCCGAAACAAAACGTATGCCACGCATACCAACTTTTCTGGCTGCTTCAACGTATGCCTCAACATCGTCAATAAAAACGCACTGCCCGGGCTTGACTTCAAGCCTTCTGGCTGCTTCCAAAAATATTTTGGGGTCAGGCTTCCTGAGCCCTGCCTGAAAGGACAAAACAAGTTCCTTAAACAGGTTCACATCCTTGCCAAGCACTTTTAGCCAGTAGTTGTAATGGATTTCATTCGTATTGGACAGCATTGCGATTGCGTACTTTTTGCTGAGTGCCCTGACGAGTTTTAAAGTGTCTTTTTTCGCTGAGAACAGGTCAGAATAAATCATTTCAAACTCATCAAAGCTTAGTCCCTTGAGCTTGAGTTCTTGGCACATGAGCTCGTAAAACCTGTGGGGAGGCAACTTCCCGGTTCCGAGTTCTATCTCAAGGCCTTTAATTACTCTGGGGTCGAAATGCCTTGCAATCTCTTCGGCAGGCAAGGAGGAGTAGCGCGCAAGCCCTGCGCACATGTTGCTGTGGTCAACGTTTATGAGCACGCCGCCCAAGTCTGTGATTATGGCTCTGATTTTAGCTTCGATTTTTCGTGAATGGGACATTATGAAGTGCAAAAAATAACTAGCTTATATAGTTGGTGTTGCCCCTGTCAATTCCCTCAACAAATTCAACGTTTCCGAACTGGTCAGGAGCCTGGGGCTGTGCGTTGCCCAGCAAGCCCAGCATTGCATTTGGCGTTTCTGCAAGCTTCGCAACAGGATGGTCATGGCCGAATGTCTGTGATGCAATTGCTGCAACAATCTGCCTGTTTTCCGCCTCATCGTAAAAGCCGCAGCTGTGAAGGTATTCGTGCAGAAGGATGTAAAAGCAGTAGGAGTTGTAAAGCTCCATGCTGGCACGCCCTTTAAGCTGGTTCATTACTGTTTTGTTCATCACAATCGTATTGCCTTCAGGAGAGTAGTAAGCCCCCAAAACGCCATGGCTGCTTATCCCGAGCTCTGCAAGCCCAACCATAAGGCCTGCCTGGTCAACCCTGAGGGTTTTCCATGCGGTTTCCTTAACAAGCTCAAATATTTCCTGCAGGCTCCGCGCATTCGCCAGCTTTTCCGCAAATTCGGCAGACGATGCGCTGCCACTTGTGCTGTTGCCTGCGCCGCTTTCTGGCATGCTGCGTCTATTTTCTGGCTTTCTTTTTGCTATCACCTTTATCATCTTTCACCTCATACTCGGCATCAACTACCTTTTCTTTTTTGCTGCCGGATTTGCCAGATGCTTCATCATCACTGGCATAGTTGCTGCCGCCAGTGCCTTCGCCTCCGCTACTACCGCCGTTACCATCCGCAGCTTGCGCTGCTGATTGCTGCGCTTTCTGGTAAAGCTCTGTTGAGGCCTCCTGCACAATCTTATTGACGGCCTCAAGCTTTTCCTTAATCTTAGGCACGTCCTTTGTTGCGGGCTTAAGCAGCTCCTTGAGCTCGCCTATTTCCTTCTGGATGCTGTCAATCTTTTCAGAAGCAACCTTGCCCTTGAAGTCGGAAAGGAGTTTTTCTGTTGTGTAG
>JACPIH010000006.1 GCA_016188155.1 Candidatus Woesearchaeota archaeon
ATTCGCGAGCTTGCAAAGATAAACAAGGTCCAGATAACGACCCATGCAACAACCGCAGCTGGAAGCCTTGCGGGCATGGGGCAGCAGGGCTTTGACGAGCACGTCCGCGAACAAGCACTGCACGAGATAGAAAGGGCGGTTGACTTCGCAGCCGACGTTTCCAAGGGAGGAGCCATTGTTATACACGCGAACGAGTTTCCCAGGGCCATACTGCCAGCGTGGGGAAAAGAGGGATTCTCAGCCTACCCTGAAGAGGAGAAAAGGGCAGTGTTCCACCTTGTTGACCAAAGAAGCGGCCAGATGGTGCCTGTAAGGAAAAATGAAATTTTTTATGAGCCTAAATATTTAGAATATCCTGGCGACCCTACAGCGTGGCTGGGAATTCGAGGCCAAAAAATTCCTAAAACTACGCGCGACACCAAGTTGCTTTTTGAACGCAGGCCAGAAGTGAAATTTGACGAGAATGGCGTTCCCACGTTCACGCCCAATAAGGTCACATGGGAGGAAATTGAGCGTCGGGCTGAAGAACAAAAAAAAACAGACCCCACAGCAACACCTGAAAAGCTTTTCTACCAGGTTCAGCTCGAAAACCAGATAGCACAATCAAGAGGCGCTTCGCTTTTCTACGGCCTTCGTTACAAGGAATCAGAGAAGATGCGTGACAAGTACAAAGAAGCTTACGAGTTCTACAAAAAGCTGGACGCAAGCCTTCCGGAGAGCGAGAAGTGGAAGCTAAAGCAGCAAATAGACTACAGAACTCTGTTCATTCCTCCTGAAGTTGTGAACCCTGTGGAATACTTGAAGGAACAACTTGAAGTTCAGGAGAACCAGCTAAGGCAGATGCACCAGTCATCAGCATCAGCTGATGCACAGGCAGAGCAAACCAGGGAAACACTGAGGAACCTGCAGCCGATAAAGGAATATGCCCTTGGCAAAACAGCGGACACGGTAGCCAGGGCAGCCATTTACGCCTGGGACAAGGAAAACCACCTCCGCAAAGAAGTTGTCGGAAAAGAGAAGATGGAGAAGCCTCTCTTTGTTGCTGTCGAAAACTACTTCCCCGAAGTGTACGGCGGCCATCCTGATGAGATTAGGGAGATAGTAACTGAGTCAAGAAAGAAGATGCAGCAGGACATACTAAGAAATCCTGAAAAGTTTGGCCACAAGACGCAAGACGAAGCATGGAAGATAGCTGAAGAGCGCATCAAGGCAACCTGGGACACGGGGCACGCGTTCATATGGAAGAAATACTTCAAGGGCTCTGACGAGGAATTCAAGAGCTGGTACCTGCAGAAGGCAAAGGAGTGGAAAGAAGCAGGCATAATGGGCCATGCCCACATCTCAGACAACTTCGGCTGGGAGGACGAGCACGTAATTCCTGGGCAGGGTATCGCCCCAATCAAGGAATTCGTGCAGCTCATTCGCGACAAGGTTGACAATGGGGAGATTAACCTGATAGTTGAGCCGGCACACCAGGACTACCGGGCCTTGTTGGGAGGCTGGAGGCTTTTCGGCTCATCAATTTACGGCACAGCATTCGGCAGGAGGGACAGCTGGGTTGAAGTGGAAAGAAGCTACTTCGGCAGGACAGCTCCGCCATACTTCCTCTATGGGGAAACCGCGCCAGACCCGGAAAGCTGGATGCTTTGGAGCGGGCAAAGGTTGGAATGATTTGATTTTTTTACACTTTCTCAAGAACCCTTAACGCCTTGTCGCCCAACGCAATCAGGAACGGTGCAAGCTTCGGTCCCCTTTCCTTATTCAGCAGAACAGTGTAAGCTGCCTTGAAGAATTCAGGCGGCTGCAGCCCCGCATCCTTTGCGATAGTGTAGCATTCGTTGTACAGCTCCTTCTCTCCCCACTTTTTTGACTTCAGCTTTTCTGCCAGCGTTTTCAATGCTTTTATCTGCGGCTCTGACAGCTTTGATTTAGTTTCGGCTGAAACCTCGTGCTGCAGAACATACTTAACCTCTTCAGGAGCGTAAGTCTTAATCCAGGCCCTCGCAAGCCTGATTCTGTCCATGACCTGCCTGTGCTGGTCTTTGCTATAGTGGCTGGTTTTTTCCAGGCTGCTGATGACATCTTCCTCCTTGTCAAAAACCTGTGAAACCATCGCAGCATGGCCGAAACCGAGGTTTAATGGGACATCTATCTTATTTTTGCCGCCGCTGTTGGATATTTCATATAACCTTTTAATGTGGCTTCTTTCCTTCTCATTTTCCACCACGGCCTTGTCAAAATAAACTGCGGCAGCCTTGTCATACTCGTCATACAGCATCGGTAATTCTTTCCACGAAAAGCTCCTCTCCGTCATTAAGCGCTTATTGTAAAAAAACCTAAGCAGCTGTGGGCTGGCCACTTCAAGCCACTGCCTCGGGTAAACAACGTTGCCCAATGATGCAGACATCTTCACGCCCTCAATGGTCAGGTGCTCGTAAAAGAACGTTTCAGGGCTTGGAAAGTCAAGAACCTTCTCGCAAATCTCAGCATTAATCCAGAAAGCAGAGTTAGGGACCTGGTACTCCTTTCCGGCGCCTTCACAGCTTACTTTCCAGCGCGCCCACTGCGCAGCCCACTCGCTCTTGTAAGCCAGCTTGCCCGTGTCTTTCAACGGGTCGTTCTCGCCCCTGTGGCCGCAGCCCTTCGCAATCGTTGTCTCAAAAAGGTAATCCTTGCAGATGTACGAAACTACCCCTGTCTTTTCATCAACAGAAGTGGCCTTGGCTGTGATTATCTTCCCGCAGCCCTCGCACAACGGGCTCCAGGGCATCCAGTCCTTTCTCAAGGGGTTTGTGCGCTGCCTGTTCTGTATCTCCCTTATGGCGTCAGCCTTCTCAATAAGCTTTTTTATGAAAGGCCGGAAGTTTCCCTTGGAATACTCATCCTTCATCGAGAAAATTTCCATGTCCTCAAAGACGAACTCGCGAATAACCTTGAGGTATTCCTCAAGGTGGTGCTTTGCGTATGATTCGTGGCAGCCCTCATAATCAGGAATCATGCTGACAGGAGAGCCAAGGTACTTGTCAAACTCTGCAGGCACGCCTTTCGGTATCTTCCTGAGAGGGTCAAGATCATCAGAGACCCATATGAGCTTTGATTTCTGGCCGGCATCGAGAAGCGCTCTGTGCACAGAAGCATTGCGGATTGTGTCGCTCAGCCTTCCAATGTGCAAAACTCCTGATAGCGAGGCAGCTGTCCTGACAACGAATTCCTTTGGCTTTTCGAATTTTTTGTCTGAATAGCGGTACTTGTCGCGTTTGCTGATTTTACCAGCAAGCTGGTCCGCCCAGAACAGGCCGGATTCTTCTTTTTCCTCAATGGGCTTCGCGTTTTTTTTGCCGCTGCTGCCGTTGTCGTGTTTCATGTTGTTTATTGTGCTGTCGCTGTTTGTTTTATAAATATTTGCACGATTATAATTTCCGAAATATTTACAATAATCTCATAGGAAGCACTGGACACTGGACATATGTCCGGCTAGAGTATATAAACCACTTCTTGCGAAAGGCTCGGAGGACCGCAGAGCTGCTAAATCATGCTTTTCCCTCGCCTTACGAGGCGAGGTCGCTAATCGCTAAAAGCATTTACGCAGCTCCGCTCAGTGTCCTCCTCGCCCTAAACGTGAGATTTCTCAGCCAAGCGTGAGAAATCTCAACGGTTGATTGGGGTTTTCCGGAGTGTAACGAAAATGAAAATTTCAAAAGAATTTGCTGAATTATATGGCATATTACTTGGTGATGGTTGTCTCTCAAAGTACAATCGAAAAGACAGAAAAAATCCAACTTATTGCACATTATTCACAGGCCATACTCATGACATGCCTTATTATCTGAACACTCTTAGGCCTATCATGAATAAACTTTACAACGTGAATGGTTACATACAAAAGCGAAAACACATGCAGTGCATCGTTCTTGTCACGACTGCCAAAAAAGTTTTTGACTCCTTAAGTTCTCTAGGTTGCCCTATTGGTGTTAAATCTGATTTAAAAATTCCTTCCCAAATCCTTAATAATAATGCTTTGGCCATATGTTGCGTTAGAGGGATATTTGATACGGATGGATCGGTTTATAACCGGTATTCTAAGCAATATTCAAATCACGCTAGACATTATCATTACAAAGTTGTGCAGATACACATGAAAGAACCGCTATTAATTCGGCAAATCAAAAGCATATTGAATAACAACGGGATTAGAACAACCAGGATTGGCAGTTATAATGGAGCGTATGTGGTGCGCATAACTGAGCAAATTGGCGTTCAAAGATTCTTTTCAGTGTTCAATCCAAGCAATAAATACCACACAGAAAGATATTTAAATGTGTCGGGAGCGCCAACTTCTCACGGGCCCATAGCTTAGCCTGGTAGAGCGGATGTCTCTGATTAAAGAAGTCCGAAGCTCTTAACCGGCCAGGTTGCTGGATAGTGACCATCAGGTCCAGGGTTCAAATCCCTGTGGGCCCGCTTTTTTTCTTTTATAAAAATGGAAAAGTTTATTAAGATGTTTATGCATTAGTGTTAATCATAACCAGAGGGTCGGTTTAGCGAGAACCGGATTCGCATTTCCCAAATCGTTAAACGCGATTTGGGCTTTTCTTTTTTTGTTTAAGTTTTAGCTATTGTCTCGTCTACTAGTTTTCTATACTCGCTGTGCAGCTGTTTCAACCTCGCATCATCCCTGGCCTCAATAACTATGCACACTTCTGGAAGGTTGTTGCTTTTCCTCAGCATGACCCACTCGAGGTCGTTGAGGAAGAACTTTATTCCATCTCGGGTTAATGTTGAGTTTGGGTGCTGCTTTTTTGCTGCTGCCACGAGCTTCGCTATGACCTTTTCCTTTTTCTCGTGAGTGCCGCAGCCAACATACTCCTTCACCATCGGGGCAAACTTGGCCTCGTCAGCCAGCTTTGAAAGGGACTCGCTGCTGTTGCTCAGGATTTCTGCCATCTTCAGCCCGGCAAGGAAGCCGTCGCTAAACGAATGGTGCTCAAACCACATGTGGCTGCTCATCTCGCCGCCGTAAACTGCATTGCTGTCGTAAACCGCCTTGCCGATGAAGCTGTGGCCAACATCGCTCCACACAAGCTTTCCGCCAAAACTTTCCGCAAGCGGCTTTAGCTCGCTGTTGCAGTCAACAGTGATAACGATGTTTCTCCTCTGCTGCGGCTGCTGTGGGAGAATCTTTTTAATAAAAACTGCAGAGCTTATGCTGCCATTGAGCTCCCTTCCCTTGTCATCAAGGAAAACAGACCTGTCGCAATCCCCATCAAGGGCAACGCCAAAATCGGCCTTGTGTGAAACTATCAGCCTTCCAAGCTCCTTGAGATTCTCGCCTTTCGGCTCAGGCCTCTCCTTGTTAAAGTCGGGCTTCGGGATGCAGTGCGAAGGAACAACCTCAAGCCCAAGCTCCTCATACAACCTCGGTATTATGACGGCCCCTGAGGCATAAAGGCATTCAACAGCTACTTTAATCCTTCTTTTCGGGTTAAGCCTGATTATCCGCTGCAGAAAATCCCTGTAAGGCGTGTAGCCGTCTGCCTGCCTAACGCTTCCCTCTCCGGATGAGAATTTCCCGCTGCCGTAAATCCGCTTCATCTCATCATACTGGCTAAGAAAAGAGAGGCCGTTTGGCTCGACAAACTTGAAGCCTGTGTACTCTGCAGGGTTGTGGCTTGCCGTAATGACAGCGCCGAACTGCTTAAGATGGAACGCGTTGTAAAAGAGCACAGGGCTCGGGCACTCGCCAATGTCTGTCACAGCGCAGCCTGCAGATAAAAGTCCCCTTATGAAGGCAGGCGCAATCTGCTTTGAAGAGTACCTTATATCCCTTCCTACAACGACCGGCTTCCCTTTTATTATCGTGCCAAAGGCCTTGCCTATCCTTTCGGCTGTCTGGCCATTCAGCTCAGAATCAATCAGGCCGCGGATGTCGTATGCATGGAAAAAGCTTGTGTCCATCTTTATCACGTTTTTTGCCGAATAGAAAAATCAATAATCAGGCTATATCCTTCCATTCCTTGATTGCCTTCTCGTAAAGCTCCAATGTTCCTGTGTTAAACCACTGGCCCGAGAAAGGGTAGCCGAAAAGCTTGCCTTCCTGTGCTAGCTTAGGAAAGACATCCTTCTCAAGCATTGAATAGCCCTCGCCAATGTAATCAAGTACCTCAGGCTCCATCATGTAAAGCCCTGAGTTAATAAGGTTGGAAGGGGCATCATCCCTCTTTGGCTTCTCAACAAACTCAAGAATCTTGCCTCCCTGCATCTTGGCAACGCCGTAAGCGCTTGGGTTGTCAACGGTTGTAAGCGCAATAGTTACTGTTGCCTTGTTCTCCCTGTGAAAAAGATACATGTCATGCAGGTCAATCTCCTTAAGCTCATCAGAGTTTTCTGTCACAAACGTGCCTGTGATGAAAGGCTTTGAAAGCTTCAATGGGCCAGCGGTGCCCAGGGGCTTGGTCTCCTCAACATACATGACATTTACCCCAAACCTTTTGCCATCGCCGATGGCGTGCTTTATCTTATCACCCTTGTATCCTATGGATATCACGATGTTCTTTATGCCGTGCTTCTTGAAAAGGTCAAACTGGTGCTCAAGAAGCGTACGGTCATGAACCAAAACCAGCGGCTTGGGAATCTCAAACGTGATTGGCTGAAGCCTGGTGCCAACCCCTCCTGCAAGTATTATGGCGGTCTTTGGCATGTCCGCTGAGCCTAGGGACTGCATCAGAAGCAGCTCAATGGCGTGGCTCCTGTTCTTAATGCGGTGGCCGTCAACCTTGCGGTCAACTTCAGACAGAATGTTAGCATCCAGTGTGAGCGTTACCCTTTCCTTCATAGCAGAATCCCCATCACGTTTTCGTCTCCTTGAGGCAATTCCATATTTAAACATTTCGGTTTATGTGAAGAGGTAATATATGCGAAAGGTTTATATAGAAGTATCATATATCATATGATGATATCATACAAATAAGATTCGGAAGAGGTGATGAAGCATGGAAGAGGACGACTTTTATGAAACGTATGAGGAATACCTCGATGACGACGAGATAAGCCCTGAAGAGGAAGGGTTCATGCGGGGATTCACTCAGGGGTTCAGTGAGGAAGATGCTTGATCCTAGAATAGCTCACGTTGGCTGAGCAGCGCAGCTGTCCCGTAAACCACATCGTTGGAAGCCAGGAAGCTCAAAGCATCGCTTAAGCCCACCCTGACCAGTAACCTATACTTGTCGCTTCTTTCAGCTTTTCTCCATGGCCCGTTGCCTGCAAAATGACTTGAAGGCGTATCCGTCTTTACCAGACATACGATGTCTGTTTCGCCTGTTCCGAGATGGGCTGCAATAAGTTTGGTTCTGATTTGGAGGACGCTGCTTCTTTGGATATTGTAATTGGTGAGAAGGAAGTAGAGTGCCGTATCCATAATGCTTACCTCATTAGGGTTTGCCGTGAATGCAAAATATCCGGCAGGTGAGTGATAGAAATCCTTGTATTCAGTTACGCCCACACCTCCTGCAGCGGCCGGTCCTTGCCTTTTGCCAAGAACCAATGCGCCCTGTCCATCCGTCACCACAGCTGTCAGCCCAAGAGGCCTGGCAAGCCTTGCCCACTCATCATGCATCGCAGTTTCCCCTTCTTCCTGCAGCTTTTTAACAAGTTCAGAGTCGGGAAGCCCTTCTTTGCCGAAAACCTCGCGGTATTCCTGAAAACTCGTTGGTCCCACAGCAATAACCAAACGGCCTCTTGCGACTCTGTTTCCGGAATACCTTAACTTCAAATCCCTTCTGCTTGTTGCTGAAAGCGCGGAGTTAAGGTAATCCTCAAAGCTCCTGGGCCGTTTAGCCCCGGCCTCCAACCTAGGCAAACCTTCCTCAAACAGGATTTCATTTTTGATTGCTATCGCCTCAAGTTCGTTCTTTGGCGCAATCAGGAGAAAATCGTTAATTGCCATATGCGATAGGAACGTTTATTATTATAAAAAGCTGCCGCTGCAGCCATTGCTCTGAAGGCATAACGCATCACCGCAACTTTTTTATACGCCTTTTGTAAAGGCAAGGGGCATGGCCAACGATTTTTCTGAGAAAATTGAATTGTCAGGATTCAAGGACATTGATGAGCCGGCGATTAGCGACCTGAAAAGAATAGCTGCTTCTTATGTGAAGAGATTCAGCGAGATATGCGGGGAGTTTGAAAAGCTGACCATCCGGATGAAGAAAGTCCACGCACAGGTCCACTCTGAAAAGTATGAGGTACACATCTCAGTTCTTGACAAGGGAAAGCTGTTCACTTCGGCAGTAACGGACAAGAACCTTCTAAATGCTGCTGATGCTGCCCTGCAAAAGGTTGAGCATGAGATTGGTGAGAAGTGAAGGGACGATGTGGCAAGATGGTATCCATTACTGATCTGGTCAAGAATTCTGAGCGCATAAGTCTGGGCAGAGACTTAGTACTGCTTTTGCCAGAGGGCAAAGCAAAGCAAGGGATTCTGATGGAAAATTTCCGCGGCAATAAACGCTTTGCAAACATTACAGCTGCAGGAATAATGCAATCGCCTGTCTGGAGAAGCGAGCACGACTCTCTCGATACCCGAAATTGTAGAGTTTACTTAATCGCGCCAGGCAACTGGAATAACGACCGTGGAGAATATTCCGCGCTTGTCTGTGGCGGTGGTAAGGCAATAATGGCTTCTCTAAGTAGCTGCGGATATGAGGCAGACCGTAAAGGGCGTTGGCAGAATGTACGCCAGTAGATGCATGACGCGTGCTCCTTCCACTCTTTTTCCCTCAGAAGCCTTTTTAAATAACTAAGATTAACCTTCTACTTAGCAAAATGGTTCTGGACAAGCTCGGAGAGTCATTGAGAAACACCTTGCAGAAGGTTGCTAAAAGCATCTTTGTAGATGATGCATTGGTAAATGAGCTCGTGAAGGAGCTGCAGAGGGCACTGCTGCAGTCAGACGTCAACGTAAAGCTCGTCTTTGAGCTCAGCCAGCGCATAAAAGACAGGGTGCTCAAGGAAGAGGTGCCGGGAAGCCTCACAAAAAGGGATTACCTCATCAAGGTTGTCTACGATGAGCTGGTGAAGTTCCTTGGAGGGGAGGAAAGCCAGGTAGATACCTCGGCTAGGCCCACAACGATAATGCTTTTGGGGCTGTTCGGCTCAGGCAAGACAACAACTGCCGGAAAGCTGGCAAGGTACTTCTCAAAGCGCGGCCTAAGGACTGCAATGGTGCAGCTTGACGTTTACAGGCCTGCAGCGCTAGACCAGCTGCAACAGCTTGGCAAAAACATTGGCGTGCCGGTATTCGGCAACAAGAATGAAAAGGACCCGCTAAAAATCTACCGCAACTTTGAAAGCGAGCTGAAAAAATTTGATGTTGTCATCGTTGACACTGCAGGAAGGGACGCACTTTCGACAGACCTGATTAACGAATTAAAATCAGTAGCGGCAGCCATAAAGCCAAAGGAAAACCTTCTGGTAATAAGCGCAGACATCGGGCAGGCAGCAGAGAAGCAGGCAACAGCATTCCATGATGCCTGTAGGATAACCGGTGTAATTATCACAAAGCTTGAGGGCACTGCCAAGGGAGGCGGGGCCCTCACTGCCTGTGCGGTTTCAGGAGCGCCTGTAAAGTTTATAGGCGTTGGTGAAAAGGTCGAGGACCTTGAGAAGTTCAACCCGAAAGGATTCGTAGGCCGCTTATTGGGCATGGGCGACATAGAGGCCCTGCTTGAAAAAGCTAAAGAGGCAATAACTGAGGAGGAAGCCAAGGACATAAGCGAGAAATTCCTCAAAGGCGAGTTCACCCTGCTGGACCTTTACGAGCAGATGCAGGCCATCAAAAAAATGGGGCCAATAGCCAAGGTAATGGAGATGGTTCCCGGATTCGGCCAGCTAAAGCTGCCAAAAGACGTTCTTGAAGTGCAAGAGGCCCACCTGAAGAAGTGGAGGCACGCCATGGACAGCATGACGAAAAAAGAGCTTGAAGACCCTGAGATACTAACCTCTGGAAGGATTGAGCGCATAGCCAAAGGGGCAGGCATCAGCGCAGGAGAGGTAAGAGACCTGCTCAAGCAGTACAGGCAGAGCAAGAAAGTCGTCAAGATGTTCAAGGGCTCAGACCCGAGAAAGATGCAGCAGATGCTCAAAAAGATGGGCGGGATGAAAGGGATGGAAGGTTTTAAGGCGTAACAACGCAGCGACTTCTGCAACAGATTTATAAATCGTTTACAAACCTCGTAGGGTTGATAAGGGGCGCAGCATCCGTAAGGGTTGATAAGGGATGCCGCAGTGCCCTTATCGTGGGTTGATAAGGGAGCGTAGAGCTCCCTTATTGCCGGGATCGCATAACCTGGTATTGCGCAAATGCATCGCAGTAATGCGTAGCAGCGTAGGCCTGGAATGTGCGGCTGATGCGGTAACGCAAGCTGCTGAACGAGAGCTTGTTCCCGCAAGGGTGTCGGGGTTCAAATCCCCGTCCCGGCGCTTATTCCTTTCTCAATTTTTTTTACCGTAGTAACGTCAACAGCGGCAACATACTACTTTAAAAATAAGCAAATAATTCGTTTTTGTTGATAAATTATGGGGCAGACTAAAGGCAAAGCAATAATAATGCTCAGCGTGCTGAGCGGGATATTCCTATCGGCTTTGGACCAGACGATAGTTTCAACGGCACTGCCAAAGATTGTTGCCTCGCTTGGCGGGATCGAGCTTCTCAGCTGGATAGTTTCATCGTACCTCATAGCTTTGACAGCAACCGTGATAATTTACGGCAAGCTTTCTGACATGTACGGAAGGAAAAAATTGTTCATACTGGGCATTGGCATTTTTTTACTGGGCTCAATACTTTCAGGCATCAGCCAGAATATGATGCAGCTGATTATTTTCAGGGCACTGCAGGGAATTGGCGGAGGGGCGATAATGGCGAATGCGATGGCAATAATCGGAGATTTGTTCCCGCCTGCTGAAAGGGGCAAATGGCAAGGCGCCATAGGCGGAACGTTCGGCCTTGCCTCGATTGTCGGGCCTTTCCTTGGGGGATTTATCACAGACACGCTCAGCTGGCACTGGATATTCTTCATTAACCTGCCAATAGGGCTGTTTTCAATTGCCATACTTTCAAAGTTCCTTCCGCACATAAAGGGGCAGGAAAAGGTTTCAATAGACTACAAGGGCTCTTTCGTGCTTTTGGCAGCGATACTCTCGCTAATGCTTGCGCTCCTGCTTGCAGGGCTCTCAAGAGGCCAGCATATCGCCATGTTCATTTCCGCAGCTATGCTCTTCCTGATTTTCTTTATCATTGAAAGAAAAGCAAAAGAACCTATACTTCCACTTGATATGTTCAGCAACAAGATATTCTCGGTATCCATACTCGTAACATTCATGACGGCGATGGGAATGTTTGGCGCAATCACCTACCTCCCGCTTTTTGTTCAGGGCGTAATGGGAAGAACAGCCACAAACTCGGGCACGATAATGACTCCAATGGTCCTTGCCATGGTTGTGGCTAGCACACTTGGCGGCCAAATAATGACCAGGACAGGTAAATACAAGCTCCTGGCGCTTGGCGGGCTTGTAACAATGAGCATGGGCATGCTGATGCTATCAAAGATGGGAACGGCCACTACAAACTTTCAGATAATAAGGAACATGATGCTTGTTGGCGCAGGGCTCGGCGCAACCTTTCCGGTATTTGTGATAGCCGTGCAGAACGCCTTTGAGCACTCAAAGATAGGCGTCGTAACAGCCTCCCTCCAATTCTTCAGGAGCATAGGAGGTCTTGTAGGGGTATCATTCTTCGGCGCTGTAATGATTGCCGGCATAAGCAGCTTTGCCGGGCTGCAAGGGTCTGAAGCCACGGCCTTGCACAACCCAGAGGCGCTGCTCAGCCCCGGCACCCTATCGCAGCTCAATGCGCACGAGGTAGACATCCTAAAATCAGCAATTGCATCATCGCTGGGCAGGGTGTTCCTTATCGCTGCCATGATCTCCTTGGCGGCGGTTCTGCTTTCGCTATTCCTTACTGAAATACCGCTCAGAAAGTCCCACAAGCCCGCATTGGAAGAAGCCGGAATAGAGCTGGCAGAGGAAGAGGGCGTATTCACGCCAGAGCACGAGCCAAAATGAAGCGCACCCCATCTAAATTGGCTAAATTGGTGAGCTGTTAAGTTGTCTGGATATGAGATTATAAAAAAATTATCCGTTGTGGATTGCATTACTAATTTTCGTATCTAAACTAGTTATAATTTTTAGTCCCACTTTACACATCTTAATTACCTCTTCATCATCTGGTAAATATTCATGAATATCAATATGACCTACTTTTTTATTTCTAAACGAATTAAACCTTTTAAGTTCGTCATATTCTTCATCGATAAGACTTCTAGAATAACATAAATCAATTGCTGTGCTCATAAAGCGTATTGATTCATCCATCTTTTTCCATTTACTATTATGCTCTGTATCGTCAGGTAGAGTAAATGTTGTAGAAGCTGAACCCTGTTCATTCAATGTCAAAGTTATGTTTGTTTTCCCTAAAATCTTTATCTGATTCTTATAATAGAAAAGGTATTTTAATTGCGTTAGTATGAGGGCATGTATCCAAGAGAATGCTTTCCAACAATTACTCTCTGTTAAGCTCTCAATTTCTTCCAATTTCTTTTTACCAATTTGAAGTTGCATTTTATTCAATCTTTCTCAATGACCAGTTTGTCATTCTTCTCTTCTGCTTCCAGTTCGTCGCCTTGTTTCCAGCCCAGTTTTTCTATGAGCTTATTTGGAATAACTATCCAAAATTTATGATAGTCCTTCCCTTTGTATTCTCTGCTTTTTTGGCTTAATAGGCGCATAAAATAGGGTTAGATACCTAATCCTTTATAAGCTTTTCGGTATCTAAAGCTATATGTTCGGTTAGCTATCCTTAGGTATCTAAATACTTATATACTTGCTTAGATACCTAAATAGCTATGGAAGCAAACATAAGATGCCCGAAGTGCAAAGGCACAAACGTGGTAAAGCGTGGCACAAGCCCAACGCAAAACAGAGGAGTGCAGCAGAGGCACTTATGCAAAGATTGTCATAAGACCTTCATTCAGGACTGCGGCTTCTGGAAAATGAAAAACAACGAAGCAAAAATAACCGCAGGAATTGACCTTTACTTCTCCAATCTTTCAAGCAGGAAGGTCAGAAACCACTTCAGAAGACATTGGCAACATAACGCCAGCCACGTCAGCATATTGGATTGGTGCAGGAAATACACACTTAAAGTTCAGAAGTTTGTCAATACGTTGCAGCCGCAGCTTTCAGGGCTTTTTTACATGGATGAAACAGAGATTGATAGAGGTAAGGGTAATGATGTTTTTTGGTGTAACGTGGATTGGGGAACACGATACATAAACGCCACGATGTATAGCCCTCGTAATCAAACAGTAGAAGATGCTGCTACTTTTCTTAAAGCTACTGTTGCCAAAGGATTGCCAAAATACATTCAAACAGATGCAGGTATATTCTATCCGCAAGCATTTCAAAAAACATTTTACTCAAATAAAGCACAAGGATTGACAATAGAACACCGCATAAACAACTATCACAAAACAGGACGCCACAACGTCAGAATAGAAACAGTATTCTCAAAAATAAAGGATAGAGTAGATGACTTTAGAGGATTAAAAGCTCTTTGGAGTGCGCCTATACTGATGCAGGGCATAATCCTACAACACAACTTCATAGAGCAGCATACTACAACGGGAAAAATACCTGCCGAATTGGCGGAGATAAAACTTGAAGCAGGACAGAACAGATGGTTCGGAATGATAAAGTTGGCTTCATCGGAAACAAAAGGTTTATAAATAATGTTATATTAACGTTAAATAAACGTTAAATAAACGTTATGAGGACGTTAAGATGTATGTTCCAAACGGCAAGCGCAAATTTTTTATAACTGTAAGAGAAGTCAGAGCAGATAATACTTTAGGAGATTCGGAGTCGTTTTCGGTTCATGATTCAGAGGTAAGAATGACTAGAAGGAAACTTGTAGGTTTTTTGACTCAGAAGATTAATGAGACGAACAAAGATGAAAAAATTGGCATCAATTGAGGAGTTTTATGGTAATCAGGGCTTTTGGTTTGATATACTTCTAACAGCGATAACCGTTATTCCGTTTTGGTATTTTAACTTTCAAATGTCAATTATTGGAAAGTTAGCTGAAGGAAAATCTGACGCGTTTGTTAGCTTCTTTAGTATTTTGGTCGGGTTTTTATTAACCACGTTCTCTTTATTATTTTTATATAATCCTACGCATTCGGAAAATCTTGCGAAGATAAGGAATCATAAAGCTTACAAACAGATGTTATATACTTTTATCTCAACATCATTTTTTACTATTCTTCTCAGCATAGTTTTCTTATTTATGGATTCTTTTAAATTGGATGCGTTGGTGTTTATTTTATTCATTTTCGTCCTATATAGAATATTGAAATGCTTATATTATCTATATGCAATTACCTCTCTCTCATAGCCAAGTCAAAAAGACGCCCTATTTCTTCATTAGTAAGTATTGTATTTAATTTATCAAAAAAATCTCTAGTATTTATTTCCCGAGTTTCTGCTTGTTCTACTTTGATATTATACAATACTAAATCTTGAAACAAATTAAGAAACATCTTTTCGCCATTTTTTGAACCAACTAAAACCAGTTCAGTGTCTTGAATAGCTTCTTCAATTTCGCTACTGGTTAAATCTCTATTTTGAATGTGCCTCCAATTCTTCATAAATCGTATAAACTTCCTTAATGGTGAATCGTCGCCTGATAATTTAAAAACGATTTTACTTATTGGATAGTTCCCTTCGTCGTGTCTCCTCCGCAAAGTTCCTATGCCTTCGCTGCCCGTGAAGTTCAAACTTTGTTTTTTAACAATGGCATATTTTAGCTCATTCAATTCCCGTATTCTCCGAGAATAACTCGCGTTTGTTGTAATACTCTCAGGGATTATAGTATGTTGTCCATCTATACCTTGAAGATATTTAGTAAGGGACGATAGACCAACGCATATATGTCTTCTCTCAAGCAGTAAGATACAAAACCACTCGTCTCTCTCATTTCTCATTACCTTCTTAATAAGGAATGTTCCATGCGTCTTAAAACAAAGGTTCTTTCCTTCTGGTAAACTCAAGCTTTCAAAATGCCCTTCTGGGTCTCTTAATGGGAATGTTTCTGTTGATTCTTTGCCCACAAAGAAATTAATTTTAGTATATGCGTCTTCGCTAATTTGTTCGGGAAAGTTAAGAAGTTCCATTGCTAAGGAATATTCTCCTACGTTAATTAATCTGCTTCCTAAAGACGTTCTATTATATGGTCGCCCATTTACTAAACCTAAAAGGTAATGGATAAAGCTTGCAGAGAGATAATTGCGCCCAAACTTTGGTTTTAGTTTGATGTTATAAGCGATTATTCTTGAATCCAGCATATAACTTTAAGTTTGTAATTTGCTTTTAAACCTTTCTCTATATCCAGAAGACCTTACAGCTCATAAATTGGTTACCTTTATATACTGGCCAAAAATCGCAAGCAAGATATGCCCTGATTCCTTTAAATCAGGCGTACAGAGATTAGAAACAAGCAGAGGGTGAAAGACAAATGGGATATGGCGAAAGGTCAGGCGGTGGGGGCGGCGGCTTCAGAGGCGGCTTCGGACCGAGAGAGATGCACAAGGCAGTATGTTCAGACTGCGGCCAGGAATGCGAAGTGCCATTCAAGCCGGCAGAAGGAAAGCCTGTCTACTGCAGGGACTGCTACCAGAAACACAAAAAGTTCTGATTGCAAGCTATCTTCTTACATTTTTTTAATTTTTTTATTCTTATTATTCTTATCTCGTATTGACAGCGCTGCAGCAAATATTTTAAACACATAACACCAAGCTGCTGCCATGCCAAGAATAATCATGCATGCTGACCTTGACGCCTTCTACGCTGCAGTAGAGCAGCGCGAGCATCCTGAATGGATGGGAAAGCCCGTAGTTGTCGGGGCAGACCCGAAGCAGGGCAAGGGCAGGGGAGTCTGTATGACTGCTTCCTACGAAGCCCGCAAGTTCGGAATAAGGTCTGCCATGCCAATATCAAAAGCGTACAAGCTTTGCCCAACTGCAATATTCACGCCGCCCAACTTTCCCCTCTACACAGCAGCATCAGACGCTGTGATGAATATTCTCCGCAGCTACAGCGACAAGTTCGAGCAGGTCAGCATCGATGAGGCATTCATTGACGTAAGCAGCAAATTCAGTGGCAGAAAAAAAGATGAGATAGAATCATTCGCAGCTGCAATAAAAAACGAAATTGGCGAAAAGGAGAAGCTAAGCTGCAGCATCGGCGTTGCCTCAAACAAGCTTGTTGCCAAGATTGCCTCTGACTTCAAGAAGCCTGATGGCTTAACAATTGTTGAGCTTGGAAAGGAAAAGGAGTTCTTGTCGCCGCTGCCAGTGCGGAAACTGATTGGAGTGGGTGAGAAAACCGAGATTGTGCTGAAGGAAATGGGCGTAATCACCATTGGCGAACTTGCTTTGCTACCGCAGGAATTAATGCTGAAGGAATTTGGAAAGTCAGGGCTTTACCTCCACGAGGCAGCCAACGGCATTGACGACAGCGAAGTGGAGGAGAACTACGAAATAAAGTCCATAAACCGCAACACAACATTTGAGGAGGACACCAAGGACGAATCCCTTATCTTTGCAGCGATTGACGAAATGCTGGAAGACGCCCACAACGCTCTTACCGCAAACAACTTCTGCTGCAGGACAGTTGGTGTAAGGGTCAGGTTTGAGGACTTTGAAACACACACCAAAGAAAAAACGCTGAACGAAGCAACAGCTGACATCGGTACGATTAAATCTGTTGCAAAAAAGCTGCTGCAGCCGTTCTTCTCTGACAACAGGAAAATAAGGCAGGTCGGGATAAGACTTGCGCATTTGGAAGAAGTGGACAAGAAGCAGAAGATGGTTTCTGAGTACTTTCATTAATAATTGCAGCAACCTTTAAAAACAGTCCGTTAACTTCAGGGTTGATAAGGGCGCGAGCTTTGCGAGTGCCCTTATGCCCCGTTCGTTCAGTCCGGTCAAGGACACGGCCCTTTCGCATGACCTTTTTCCTCGCTGCGGCGAGCAAAAAGCTCAACCAAAAAACGCGCAACGGAAAACGTCGTGGAGAAAGGCCGGGACGCGGGTTCAAATCCCGCACGGGGCACCTAATCCTCTTTTTCTG
>JACPIH010000041.1 GCA_016188155.1 Candidatus Woesearchaeota archaeon
TCATTTTAACCTCCTGGTTAAAACTCATCGGCTTCTTGCCGATGTTGTTGTTTCACCTAGTGTCGTTTTTGGATTGAACCTTTTCCACGAAAAGGGTCATACCCTTCTGCCGCGTTTGCCGCCTTTCTTTCTGCAGCTGTCATGGGGCAATGGCGTTACGTCTTCTATTGTTCCTATCCTGAGGCCCATTCTTGATAGCGCCCTTACGGCTGCCTGTGCCCCTGGCCCTGGCGTGTTGGGGCCGTTGTGGCCTCCTGGTGCCTTTATTTTTACGTGTATCCCTGTTATGCCCTTCTCCATTGCCTGCTCGGCTGCCCTTTTGGCTGCCGCCATGGCCGCTGTTGGTGAGCCTTCAAGCCTGTCCGCTTTCACAACCATTCCGCCTGTGGCCTTGCCCAGTGTTTCTGTGCCTGTTACGTCTGTTATGTGTATGATTGTGTTGTTGTATGAACTGAATATGTGCGCTATTCCCCACCGTGTCGTTCTTTCCATTTTCTTCCTTTCAGTTTTTGATTGACCTTTTTCTAAAAAGGTCACGCCTCTGTTTTTGATTCTGCCTTAACTTCTGTTTCGGCTGCTTCAGCTTCTGCGTCTGTTGGCGTTGCGGCCTGTTTTTGCACCCTTTCCGGATGCATGTCGCTGGAGAGCTTTGATGCCGGGCTGAATGCTATCGTGTCTTCCTCACTTTTCCTTACGAGGTAGGATGGCACTGATACCTTCTTGCCCCCTACCAGTATGTGCTCGTGCACTATGAATTGCCTTGCCTGTGTGATTGACCTTGCCAGTTTCTTGTTGTTGACAATTGTTTGCAGCCGCCTGTCCAGTATGTTGCTCATTGTGAGCCCAAGCACCGTGTCGAGGTCTGCGTTTTGCGTTGTTAGCCCCAGCGAGGCGAGCTTTGTTAGCAGCTGCTGTTTTTCTTTTTCTGCCTGCTTACCTCTTGTCGCTATGAGCTTTTTGGCCTGTGCCTTGAACCTTCTCAGCATGGACTCTGCCTTCCAGATTTCTTTCTTGTTCTTGAGGCCGTAGCCCTTTGTAAGCTTTTTTTCCCCTTCTATTCTCGCATCATCCCACACCTTTAAGGGGCGCGTGTAGCTTTTCTTGAATCGTCTTGTGTCTCCCATTTTGAGTTACCTTGCCTTGTGAGCTTTACTTTTTCTCTTTCTTTTCCTTCCCGCCTTTCTCTTCCTTTGCCGGGGCTGCCGCCGCGGCTTCCTTCTTCTTTATTACGCCGATTACCTTTCCTTTGTTCCTTCTGAAGTTTGACCTTGTCCTTTGGCCCCTTACCGGCGCGCCCATCGCATGCCTTACGCCTTTGTAGCTTCTTATCTGCTTCATGAACCTTATGTCGCTTTCCTGTGCAAATGTGAGGCCTGCCCCGATTAGGTGCTTGTCTGTTCCTTCCTCAAAGTCATTCCTCCGGTTTAGCATCCATGCGGGAACAGTCTTGCTCGCATTTGCTATTGTTTCGTCAATTCTTTTGACCTCTTCAGGGATGAGGTTGCCTGCCTTTTTGTCGGCGTTTATCTGCGCGAGCTGGCATATGGCGTTTGCGAAGGAGAATCCTATTCCTTTGATTTTTCTTATCGCATCAGCTGTCTTCCTGTTGCCGTCTAGGTCTGTGTTTGCTATGCGCACTATGTGCTTGAATTGCTGTTCTGTTTGTGCTTGTTCCATTTTCAATGTTACAAAATCAGTTCTGAGAAGTCTGTTTTTGGTTGAGCTTTTTGGCCTCAGCCAAAAAGGTCACACGCCCTCAATCGCTCTTACCAGAACTCGGGCGAGTACTGAATAATAGAGGAGAAACTTGGCAGTGGTATTTAAAGGTTACTGTCGTCTTTTTTTCGTTTCCTTTTTTTTGGCTGCTCAAGCGCTGTTGCCACCCTCATCGCTCTCCTGTAAATCTGCTTTGCCTCCGCAACAGGGTTCTTGCAGTTGCCGCATTCTGGGGTGCATTCTATGCCTATCTCCTTGTAGTAGCTTGCGTTGCTGCAGTTTGGCGGCAGTGCCTTCTTGCTTTGCTGCTTGTGGTAGTTGAGGTGTGAGCTGATTGCAAGATGAGGCAGTGGCTCCCTGTTTCGCTGGTTCCATTCCTTTACCAAGGTCTCAATCTCTGCAGAGCCCCAATTGCAGCTGCTGAGGAAATTCACCAGCACAAACAGCGCCCTTTTCTTTCCGTCAGCAACGCCTTCTAGCATTTTTTTGATGCATGGCGGGAAGTACTGCTCGGGTATCTTGCCTTCAATCTCCCCGTATTCTCCACGGTAGCTACTATCTTTTTCTGCTTCAACTTTTACAGTTTGCTTTTTGCCAAAGTCGTACGCAGCGAGGAAAAGCCGTTCTGCCTCATTCTGCCGCGCATTTTTCCTTTCCATGAAGGGGTAAGCTCCGACCTTTACTTTTTCTGCAGCAGCATGCTCTTTTGAAAACCCCATGATTTTGTCAGCGTCCACTGGCACAGAAACGAGGCCTGATTTCTCATGAAGCGAGTACGGCATCCTGTACATGTGCCGTGATGAGATTAGCATCGTATCGATGACAAGGAAAGGGGCTGCGTTAAACTCCTGCTCCCTTTCGCTTTCCAGCCCGCCCTTGACGTGCTTCATGTAAACGAACTCTTTCACGTCCTTGCCGGTTTTCCTTGCTATGGCCGCGTAATCGCCTTTTTCATGCAGCAATATTTTTGCCCCGAGCTCTCTCCGGATGCGCTCTTTCAGGTAGCTTGCTATTTTTTTCGGCGCTTCGGGGAAGAGCAGCCTTGTCTCTGTGCCCTTTACCTCATTCGGGAATGCCTCGTAAGGCACTGCTACATGGAACCCCTTGTTGCCAGAGAATTTCGCTGTCACGCTTTTCACCCCGTGCAGTTTTAGCTCTTTGACAATCATGTCGGCTGCGATTTTTGAATATTCAAATCCTGCAGTTTTATCCACAACATCAGTGTCAATGTCAAGCAGCAAGTCCCACCCCTTCCTGAGCTTGTCCAGCTCTGCCTTCGGCATTTGGGGCACCAGCTGCAGCGGGTTTGCCCATAACTCTTCAGAACAGTGGAAGGATGTTGCCCCCTGTTTTGCCAGCTCAAGGACATCGCCGGGATACGTGAGCATGTCCGGCCTTTTCCCGAACTGTTCGTTGAACCTGGCAGCTACTTCCTTGTCCCTTCCGTGCTCTACAATGGCACTCTGCACGTCTTCCCTTTTGTAGTACTTTAGTGATGTGCTAAGGTGTATCATTTTGGTCGTTGTTTTAGTCTCGCTTTTGCAGCTACAGCGGTGGTGTAGCTCCCTGATTTATATAAGTTACCCGGGCATGTCCAGTGTCCAGTGGACCCTTTTGCACTGCAAAAGCGCCCCCGGAAAAACTGCACTGGATAGCTCGTAGCAACGAGCGTGTCCAGTGAAACTTATTTAAAACAAGCAGCAATAGTTGTCAATATGAGAGGTTATGATGTTTCCGAAGAGCTAGCTGCCCTTTTGAGCAACCTTGCGGAAAGCAAAGCAGCCATCATTGTTGAGGGCAGCAAAGACAAAGCCGCGCTTGAAAAAGCCGGCATTGGCAGCAGGATTTTTGTTCTTAGCTCAAGGCCTCTATTCGCAGTTGCCGAAGAAGTCGCGGCAAATTACTCAAAAGCAGCCATACTCACAGACTTGGATGCGGAGGGCAGGAAGCTTTACGGCAAGCTGAATACGTTGCTGCAGCAGCTGGGCGTAAAAGTGGATGACAATGTAAGGAACTTCCTTTTCAAAAGCACAAAGCTGCGCCAGATTGAAGGCATCGCAAATATCATTCCACAACGATAATTGCCCACGCGAGCCAAGCCTTGCAGTTATCGCAGAAAGCCCTGTTCTTGTGGACTCTCACCATTGTGAGCAGAAAATTGCACTTGTCGCACTTGAGCATTTTTCTTTGCAAATGTGGCAAAGCAGGTTGTTTAAATGCTTATCGTATTGATAAAAAGACCTAGGCATTGCAACAGTTGCAGTTGGATTGAGTTACGTTAGCAAAGTTAAGCTACCGCTTCCATCTCCCTGACTTTTTCCCTGAGAAAATCGATTGTCCTCGTGTTGTCATCCTGCATCATGAGCTTTCCGCACTCGTCGCACCTGAACCTCTGCTGCTCGGCCATGGTGAAATCAGCCCTTGTGCAGGCAGAGGGGCAGATGAAGTAGCAGTTTGCATTGCTTGTCTCTGCTTCAAGCCTCTCCCTAAACCTTTGCAGCTTTTCCTTTTGCAGTTTCGCGAAAAGCTCTTTTGCAGTTGCCTTGTTGAGTGTCCAGTAGCTTACGTATATCCCTTCCTTGTTGTCCTTTACCCTTTTGTAGTCAGCAAGGTTGCTGCTGTGGAGCTTGTAAAGCGTGTTCCTCACAGTTTGTATGTCAAGCCGCGTGCTTCTGACTATCTCGAACTCAGAAACGTTTCCCTGCCTTGTCATCAGCCCGGCAAGCCTGACAGCGTCCTCCCCAGCAGATGATCTGATGGCATCAACTATTTTAGTCTCAAGCCTCTTGATTGGCCTAGCTTTAGTTTTGCCGCTGCTTATTTTGTATACTCTTCGGTATACCTTAGATTTGGCCAATTTATTCATCCCCACAACCTTATTTTATTACCTGGCGAGATTTGTATAAATACTTTGCTGTTTCTTAAAAATATATTTTATAAAACAACTATCTTAGCATAGTGGTTGTAATTCGTATAATCTTACTGAGTGTCTTTCAACAATCTTTTTAAAGCCAAAGCTCTTTACCCCAAGACATGAGTTTTGGCAACCAGATTAAGACTGTAGTGCTGCTTGGCCTCTTGACAGGCCTTCTTTTGGCAGTTGGCAGGCTTCTTGGCGGCCAGGCAGGGCTTTTCGTAGCCTTAATATTCTCTGTCCTGATGAACTTTGGCGCTTACTGGTTTTCTGACAAGATAGTTTTGGCAATGTACCGGGCCAAGCCCGCCGACAAAAAAACGCATGCTCACCTTCACAAAATCGTTGAAGAGGTTGTAGCAGCAGCTAATATTCCAAAGCCGAAAGTCTACATTATTCCAACAGAAGCAGCTAATGCATTTGCCACAGGCCGAAACCCGAAGCACGCTGCTGTCGCCTGCACTGAAGGCATCATGAAGCTACTTACTGACAAAGAGCTTAAAGGCGTTATTGCCCACGAAATTAGCCACGTAAAGAACAGGGATATCCTAGTCACAACAATTGCAGCCACAATAGCTGGCGTCATTTCTTATCTGGCGCATATGGCCCAGTTCGCTGCGATATTTGGTGGCGGCAGGCGGGGCGATAACAGGGGAGGAGGCAACGCCATTACTCTTCTTGCCCTCGCGATAATCACCCCAATCATTGCACTGATTTTGCAGCTCGCAATTTCCCGCTCCAGGGAGTACCTTGCTGACCACAGCGGTGCGGCCATAATAAGGGATTCTGAGCCCTTGGCTTCTGCCCTTGCTAAGCTTGACAAGGCAGCCTTACATCATAAAATGGGCTTGGGCAACGAGGCAACAGCCAGTTTGTTTATTGTAAACCCGCTCAGGGGTCAGGGTTTAATATCGTTGTTTTCAACGCACCCCCCGCTTGAGGCCCGCGTGCAAAGATTAAGAAGCATGAAATTCTAAGTTATCTTGCCTTCTGTTAGTTTAGAAAGTGCTTTCGATTCTTCATAGTCCTTGGGCACAACGTATTCTGGCATATAGCGCTCGGTTACGGGCAGGCCTGCCTCGTAATATGCCATTGCCACCATGTTAGAGCAGGCCACGCTTTCCATGCTGCACCTGTGCCCTGGCTTGCACACAAGGCTTTTGTTTCCCTCTTTTCTCCAATGGAATGTCCTTCCAAACACTATCCTGGCATACTGCCCCCAAGAGAACTTTTTGCCTAAAAAAAACTTCAGTGCCATGTTAACCACTTTCTTTCTTTGGGCTTTGGTGAGTTTTTTATTCCTTAAGACCTTGTAGGCAAAGTATTCTTTTTCCGTCAGGTCGTACATCAGGTCGCATATGTGTGCGCCTTTTTTCGGGGTGGCTTCGATTGTGCGGCCATTTCCTATGTATAACATTACGTGGTGCCACTTGCTCCTTTGCAGCATCCTGTTTATGTCATGAAGCAGCCCTTTCTCACTTACCAGGATGATGTCTGCTTCACGAAGCCTTTTAATTAGGCTGTGTGCATCCCTAAGCCTTTTCATCTCTGGTCTGAGTTGCATTCTTTCCCCTCAACATCACTCAAACTTTCTTTCAAACACCAAGTCAAACTCCCCAGACTTTTCTAACTTGTCGTAATCCCTTGGCATTACATATTCGGGAGCCCACTTGTCACTTATGCTGCAGCCTTCCAGATGGTATGACATAGCCACGAGGTTTGAGCATATAATGCTGCCGAAATTGCATTTGTAGCCAGGCCTGCACGCCCTGTCGTTGTTGCCTACAAACACTAATTGCCTTCTGAAAAAGACCTTTATAAGTTGCCGCCAGTCAAACTTTCTGCCAAGGAATATCTTGACAGCTGTTGCCGCCATCTTTCTTCGTGATAAATCATTAATCTTGGCATGCCGCAGCGCTTTGAACCCCAAATAACACTCTTTTGTTAGGTCAAGCTTTGAAATATGGCAGCCTTTTCTCGGGGTTGCCTCAAGCACCCTACCCTGCCCTATGTATAGCATGATATGGTGCCACTTGCTCCTGCCTAATGCCCTGTTCAGGCTGTGCTTCAGCCCTTTCTCGCTTAGCAGAATAACGTCACCTTCCTTCAGTTTTTTAATAATGCTGCCCACACCACTCATTTTCTTGCAAAATCTTCTATTTCAGCAGCCTTATTAATCTTTTGCAGCAAACTATCCCACGCCGAGCGCGCCGCAAAACCTTTAAATAAGCACACCGGTGTTGAATGATTCAACCATGACAGCAGGAAAAACAGCGGAAATGGCAGCCTCGCTGCACAGGCTTGAGAGGGCAGTGCTGCCTTGTCTTGAAAAGCACAGTTCTGTCGCTGAAATAATTGCTGCTGCAAAGATGCAGGAGGTAGAAGTCCTGCGTGCATTGCAGTGGCTCCAGAACAAGGGGCTTGCTAGGTTAACCGAGAAGATTGAGGAGATTATCCGGCTTGGAGAAAACGGCAAGGCCTACGCGAAATCACTGTTGCCGGAAGCGAGGTTCCTGAATTCCATTGCAAGCAAGCCTCTGCCGCTATCCGGGATAAAAAAAGCGGCAAGCCTCAGCGATGAGGAGATGGGCGCAAGCATTGGCGCACTAATGAGGATTAAAGCCATAGAACCTGTTGCGGTCGCGGCTGAAAAGACATTTAAAATAACCGAAAGCGGAAGGCAGGTTGCAAAAGCAGGGCTTCGCGCACAACGGTTCATTTCCGGAAGAAATTTCCCGGTTGGCATCAATGACCTGTCAGGCGAGGAAAAGAACATTGTTGCCGAGCTGAAAAAGAGAAAAGACGTGATAGAAGAAGAGGTCGTAAAGAAAAGGACTGCATTCCTGACCGAGCTCGGAAAAGAAGTCCTGAAAAAGGCAGCAGCATCAGCAGAAACAGTTGACAGGCTAACGCCAGAGATGCTTGTAACCGGAAAATGGAGGAGCACAGAATTCAGAAGCTACAACTTGACAGCGGCTGCACCTAGGACTTTCTTTGGCAAGCTCCAGCCCTACAGGGAATTTCTTGAAGAGGTAAGGGAGAAGTTTGTTTCCCTCGGCTTTGAGGAGATGACAGGCCCCATCGTTGAAAGCGAGTTCTGGAACATGGATGCCTTGTTCATGCCGCAGTTCCATTCGGCACGGGATATTCATGACGTTTACTACGTTAAAGAGCCGAAATACGCCACAGACTTGCCGTGGCAACTTGTTAAAAAAGTCAAGGCAGCGCATGAAAACGGCTTTGGCACGGGCAGCAAGGGATGGAGATACGGGTTCAGCGAGGAAAAAACGGCAAGGCTCATAATGAGAAGCCAGACAACAGCCTGCAGTGCAAGAAAAATGGTCTCGCAAGGCATGAAAATACCTGGCAAGTACTTTGCAATAGGCCGCTGTTTCAGGTATGATGTCATTGATGCCAAGCACCTTGCTGACTTTAACCAAGTTGAGGGCATTATTGTGGAGGAAGGAATAAACCTCAGGCACCTCATTGGGCTGCTCAAGCTCTTTGCAAAGGAATTCTGCAATACGGATAAAGTAAAGATTGTCCCGTCTTATTTCCCATTCACAGAGCCCTCAGCATCGCTCTATGCAAAACATCCCGAGCTTGGCTGGATGGAGCTTGCAGGAGCCGGAATATTCAGGCCGGAAATGGTAAAGCCGCTCACCGGAAAACATGTCCCTGTAATCGCATGGGGAATAGGGATAGACAGGATAGCCATGTTCAGGCTTGGGCTCAACGACATAAGGGAGCTATTCAGCCACGACCTGGCTTTTTTGAGGAATGCAAAAGCAGTCTAAACAGGTTCAGGAAAAATGCCAACCATAACATTTTCGTACAAGGACTTCCAGCAGCTGCTTGGCAAGAAAATGCCATTTGCCGAGTTCGAAGAAAAACTGCTGCTTTACGCGAAAGCCGAGGTTGAAGGATATGAAAAGGAGAATGATGAAGTAACGGTCAAGCTTGACGACACAAACCTCCCATACTTGTGGTGCCCTGAAGGGCTGGCAAGGTTCTTTCAAGGAATTCTTTGCCTGAGGAAAGGCATTGCAAAATTAAAGGTTAACAGCAGCAGCTACAAAATCATTGCGGGCAGCTCGGTCAGCAAGGTAAGGCCGTACATAACAGCATTCGTTGCCAAAGGGAGAAGGATTGATGACTATATCCTAAAGCAGCTTGTCCAGCTGCAGGAAAAATTCTGCGAAGGATACGGAAGAAGAAGGCAGAAGGTGTCAATAGGGCTATATTCATACAAGAGACTGGCATTTCCAGTGCATTACACGGCTGTCGAGCCTGAATCCGTAAAATTCGTGCCGCTTGAATTCACCAAAGCGCTCAGCCTCAAGGAAATACTGTCGCAACACCCAAAAGGCCAGCAGTACGGCTGGATAATAAAGGGCTTCCAGAAATACCCCCTGCTTGCCGACGACAAAGGAGAAGTTCTAAGCCTGCCTCCTGTAATAAACTCAAACTTTACGGGCAAACTTGAGGTTGGCGACTCAGAGCTGCTGTTTGAGGCAACAGGAACAGACGAGGAATCAATCAACCTGGCAGCAAACATATTTGCCCAGAATCTCCAAGAAAGAGGGTTCGGCATTCACTCAGTAACAGTCAGCTACCCGGGCAGAACTGTCATTGCGCCAGCAGCGAACAAGGAAAGGGTGAAAATATCTGCCAAGGAAGTTGAAAAGCTAATCGGGCTGAAACTGGCAGAGCCAGAGATAAAATCGCTGCTGCTGAAAATGGGTTACGATGTTGTTGATGGCCATGCAGTTGTTCCGCCTTACAGGGCAGACATAATGCACCCTGTTGACGTCATTGAGGACGTGGCAATAGCTTACGGCTTTGACAAAATAGCAGATGAACCGCTTACAAGCTACACAATAGGCTCAAAAGAGAAAACAACCGTGGCAATTAATGCCTTGAGAAAACTTGTTGTCGGGATGGGCTTCCAGGAGGTATTCAGCCACATACTCGCAGACAAAAATTCGTTAATAACCGGAGCAGGAGCTGTTGAACTTGAAAACTTCATGTCAGAAACTTATTCTGCTGTGAGAAACTCTGTGCTGCCGCAGCTGCTTGATGTTCTCGCGGAAAACAAGCACGTAGATTACCCCCAGAAGGTATTTGAGGAAGGCATTGTGGCTGCAAGGGAAGGCAGCAGGATAAGCGAATGGCGCTCCCTGGCGCTTATGGCAGCGCACCCAAAAGCAGACTTCACGGAAATGAAGCAATACGTAACGGCACTGCTAGCTGCGACATCTGCAAAATTCGAGATCCTGCCGGCAGAGCACCCGGCCTTTATGAAAGGAAGGGCAGGCAGCATTGTTATTGATAAAGAAATTGTCGGCGTAATAGGGGAAATAAGCCCGGCTGTACTAAGCAAATTTGGAATAGAAACTCCGGCTGCAGCGATAGAAATTAACCTAGATTTTCTATTCACCGACTAGATTTTGTCTTGCCTGTTTTCGGCTTTTTCACTCTTTTCTCAGGAACAGCAACGTCAATGCCAACGACCTTTAGGGCTTCAACAACCTCCTCATGAGAAGAACCGGCAGCCACCGGAAGCTGGTGATGCGAAGGCTCAAGGTGGTCTACGTTGCACCTCTTCCTCTTTAGCTGGCCGTCAACAACCACAAAATTGTCATCCACAACCTCAACCACAACACAGCTCTTGCCTGAGTCCTTGCCCGTGGTCTTAACGCACAGCCTTCCAACGTCAATCATTCTTCATCACCGCCAGCCACTAGCATGTATGTGTCAGTGGACTTTAAGCCACTTTCTTGTAAGAATTGATGCAGCAATTGAATATATGAGGTAAGTGGCAAGCCAGCCGGGCATCCAGCCAAACAGGGAGAGGCTTCCGAAGGGCCTTACAGGCTTCAGCCCTGTCAGGATGCTTTTAATCCTGCTGTCTTTCTTTATTCCGTTTGACTTGTCAAGGACAGGCTTCTCATACTTTTGCTGCGTTGTAACCAAAACCTTTTTCGCATAAACTTCATCCCCAAAGCTGTAGCTCAGCAGATAAGCGCCTTCACCTTCAGGCTTCAAGCGCCAAATCGCTTTACTGTTTGAAATGGCTTGTGTTGAGTTTGTAAGCAACTGCAGCCCGTCAGCGGCTTCAAGGGAGGCGAATCCTTCTGTTCCTTCAGCAAAATTAGCTGTTGTTGTGAATTCCTCGCCGGGCATTATCGGCTCATAAGCCATGTTTGAGTTCATCCAGCCGAAAATCAGGAAAAGCGGAACCATTGTTATGAGCATAGACTTCCAGGAGGAGTTCATCTGCTGCATAGACCTGCCCATCATCTCCTTCTGGAGCTGGGCTGCCCTGCCAGGCTCTTTTGTCGAGCGAACCTCAGCCTGCATCCTCTTAACGTCATCCTTTATCTCCTTCATAACCTTCTGGTTGGTCGTGTACTTGTAAACCAGGGTCGTAACCAGCGAGACAAACACAGAAACAATAAGGATAGAAATGGCAGGCGGCAAATTCAACAGCGCATCAATACCAAACAGACCCATTTTAACCTCCCTACTGAATAAACTTCCTCAACATCGGATTCATGTCAACAGCGTGCTGCTGTGCAATCTCCTCATACAGCTTGTAAATAATCATGACAGTCAGGAGCAGGCCTGTGCCAGAGGTCAGTGCGCCCATCACGTCTGCAAAAGCCGCAAGGAAGCCAACTGTTATTGCGCCCATCACAGTCAGCGCAGGAATATACCTGTCCAGCAGGCTTTCAACAACGCGCTCGTCCCTCCTGAAGCCTGGAATCTGCAGCCCTGAGGACATTATCTGCCTTGCCTGGCTCCTTGCGTCCATGCCTGCTGTCTTAACCCAGAAAAGCGAGAACAGGATTGCCCCAAGTATCATCAAAAGTGTGAAAACAATTATCCTCGGGACGGCATCAACCCAGTTCACGCCGCCTGTAGAGAATGTACTGACAAGGTTAAGGGGCTGTATCAGTGCGATGAACCCTGTTGCGCCCCCGTCAGGGTTAATTGTGCCCAAAAAAGTAAAGCCCCTGTTCTGCAGCAGCCTTGCCCAAAGCTGGATATTGGCGAGGAGCGCTGCAGTAAGAATAACTGGAATGTTGCTTGTGTAGATGAAAGCAAGGGGCCACCTGATGCCGTGGCCGCGAATCCTTCCAAAGGAGAGTGGCAGCTCAACCTTCATTGACTGGGCGTAAACAGCTATGACAAAAACAAGGAGCGTTGTGCCAATGACCAGAAGGTTAGCGAGGACCTCGCGAAAGTCACCCTGCACAAAAAAGTAAAACATGGCCAGCAGGGCACCGATGGGCGCCTCTCCAGAGGTAAAAGCAAGGCTTCCGGAAGAGCTAAGGGGGCTGAGCAGCCTTATCATTATCTCTTTTGACACGCCAGCTGCGATAAACAGGCTGACACCAGAGCCAAAGCCCCACTTGCTCACAACCTCATCCATGAACAGGATCAGCAAGCCCCCTATTATGAGCTGAAGCACAAGAGACAGGTTGCTGCCGTCAGGACCTGGAGAAAGCCCGCCTGTGTAAACATAAATTGCAGCCTCAAAAACAATGAACGCCAAAGCCAGAGCCTTCTGCACGCCCTGGAACATCTTTTTGCCATCAGGAGTTGTAAGGTCGAACTTCAAAACCCCAGAGCCGTTAAGCAGCTGCAGCAGGATGGAAGCCGTAACAATAGGGCCTATGCCCAAAGAAATTATGGAACCGAACTCTGCTCCAAGTATGATGGAAAGGAACTGGAACTGCGCCAAAGAGTTTGCGCCCACGCCATGGAGGGATATGAGCCCGAGTGCAAAGAATAACAGAAGGATAATGCCTGTCCACTTGAGCTTCTCCTTGAAAGGCAGCTTGCGCTCGGCAGGCGAGGAAACCTCCGGCAGATTGAGCAATATGTCCTTAAGTCCCATTTGTCCCTTTTGCGAAAATGTTGGCGGAGAGGCAACATTCTTCGTCTCTAAGACGAAGAAAGGTTCAATCCAAAACCTTCACGCCTTTTGTTCTAGTTGCTGCCTGTGATGGCAAAACAACCTCGCCGCCAGCAGACTTCACAGCCTCAACAGCTCCTGCCGAGGCATAATCCGCTTTTATCCTAAGCTTTTTTGTGACTTTGCCCTTTCCGAGCAGCTTATCGAAGCCCAGATCGGCAATGTTAACAACAAAAACGCCATCCTGCTGTTTTGCAGCATTCAGCTTAACAAGCTTTTCAATGTTTTGGTCAA
>JACPIH010000008.1 GCA_016188155.1 Candidatus Woesearchaeota archaeon
AGACTGATAAGAAGAAGTCGCTGATGGACTCTGCTGGAAAATGGGTCGGCAGCAAAGAGGAAACCGACAGGATATTTAAGGAAATATACGAGGACAGAAAGAAGTTCAAACTTAGGGATGTTAATTTTGATTTCATTGAAACACCAGAAAAATCCAAGCGTCGTTAGAAACCTTTAAATATGCAAAACGTGAAAATTGCTGCAAAGGCGTTTAAAGCGTTTAAGAGGTGTGTGAACTGTGTTTTCCGTAGTTGAAAGTGCAATGAAAGCGCTTTTTGGGAAGAAAGGCCAGATGATGGGCATGATGGGCCCCAGGAAGCCAATAAGCTTGGTGCTTGGGCTGGTGTTTTTGGCTTTTGGCCTGATTCCGCTGCTGAACAGCATGAAGGTTATTGGATTCTCCATACCCACTCTGCCGAACATAGTGCTTCAGGTGCTGGGCATAATCGGCGCAGTAATCCTGCTGTGGGACGCAATCTCAGAGGGCATGACTGCCATGATGGGCTTCCCTCAAATGATAAGGATGGCAACGTTCGTCATGGCATTGTTGCTGCTTGCCATCGGACTGATTCCGCTGCTGAACAGCATGAATGTTATCGGCTTCGGCCTTCCGGCCCTTGCGGCAGTTATTGTCGACGTGCTTTACGTCGTAACCGGTGCGCTGCTGCTTTACGGCGGAACGCAGGGGTTTTGAAACTTATTGGAGCTTTTTGAATTATATTCGTCCGCGGATTTGAAAATGGTAGACAGTAAAAAGGTGTTTCGTTAATGAGAAGCAGGGATCTGCTGGTGCTCTTATTGTTTATCTTCTTAATTTCTGCAGTCCCTGCACACGCGCAGCAGCAATTCAAGCTTTTTGAGAGCCCTTTCATGCAAGCTTTCGGGAACTGGCTGACAACGACTGTTCAGTGGCCTCCGATAGGGCAGGATAAAGAGCCCGTAACGCCATTGGCAATCATCCTCGTTTCAATTGCACTATTTAGCATCATCCTCGCTGTCGTGCGCACCAGAATAGCAATTTTTCAGGATGATAGGGTCAGGCACCTTGCAACATGGCTTGCCCTGCCGATAGTTGGAATATCTGTTACCGGCACACATTTTGTTCCCTCAATCTGGGACATCGTTGGCTTTGGCTCTGACATCACACCCATAATACTTTTCATACTCCTGATACTCTTTGCAATAATGTTAACTGTAAGGGGCATTGGCGCAAGCGGTATTAGAGGAGGCCCGATAGGGGAGGCAATTGGTCAGAGAGCACACCAGGCAGAAGAGGCGGTTGCTGGCAGAATAGCGGGGCAGGAACATGGGGAAGAGCAGAGACTTGCCCGGGAAGCACAGCTTTTCCAGCAGCTTGATTCCCTAGAAGGTGCAGGGGTAAGAGATGCAGAAACTCTGGAAGGGTACATTAACGAACTGATAAACGTTCTTGGCCGCGGCCAGAGTGTAAGGCAGATTAGGGAAGGAGTTAATGAAAGGCTTACCAGGCTTAACCCCGCTTTTCTAACTTTACTGAGGATAAACGCTAGGGCGACAGCCCTTGATACAGAATTAGACACTTTAATAAGAACTGAGACGACAAACCTTCAGCGTTTAATGCGAACTGTCAGGCAGCGGCAGATTACTCCTGCAGGCGGGGCAGCGGCAGCTCCTGTTCCTCGGGCAGATGCAACCATCATGACAAGGTACATTACCGATATGACCCGTAGGCTGCAGGACGCTAGGGCAAACGCTCAAAGAATTTCAAGAGATAGGCCTGCACTTGGAACATTAGAAACGCAATTAAGGGCGAGATTAAACGCCGGTTTTGCGGCATTAGGCGTCCCAGGTCGTGATGCTGATAGGCTCAGAAATGCCAGGACAGAATTTATTGCTGCCAGGGGGGTTGTGAGCCAGCTAATTGCTAGAATGCATGAAATCGAATTGGCAGCTGAGAGAATAAGAAATGACTTAAGGGCAGAAATAAGGGATGTTAACGCCGAGGACCACCTTGCAAGGGCAGGCATATAGTTTAGGGTTTCTTAACTGATTAATACGCCTTCCCAAAATACGTAATTATTCCTTCTTTGCCGCACACAACGCATTTGCCTTTTCTCTCGCTGCTGCTAAGGTTCATGCACCTTGAGCTTGCCCCGTCCGCCTTCGCCTTCACTTCCTCCTCGCACTTTGCCGAGCCGCAGAAGTAGCCTTTAGCAAGCTTTTTGTTTTTGGCAGCAGCAGCAATTTCGCTTATGTTTTTGACAGCGGCGATATTGTTTTCCAGTTGCAGCTTTGACTTTTTGAAGAGGGAGTCTTGTATTTCGCCCAGTGCTTTCTTGACAACTGCTGCTATTGTTGCCAGCTTCACGCTTTCCTTAGCCCTTGTAGCCCTCCTGAGCAGCACAGCCTGCTTTTTTTCCATGTCGCGAGGGCCTATCTCTATCCTTACAGGAACTCCTTTGAGCTCCCACTCGTTGAACTTCCACCCTGCGGTATAAGTATCGCGACCGTCAAGCTCGACAGCGATGGATTCTGCTTGCAGTTCTTTTTTTAGCTTCATTGCTGCTGCCAACACCTCTTTTTTCGAATCCTCAAACAGTATGGGAACGATAATCACCTGTATCGGCGCTATTTTTGGAGGGAGCACAAGGCCGTAGTCGTCTCCGTGCATCATGATTAAAATTCCAATCATCCTCGTAGTTATTGCCCACGTGTTTTGCCACGCGTATTCATGCTTGCCCTCCTTGTTCAGGAATTTTATCTCAAAAGCCTTTGAGAAGTTCTGGCCGTCAAAGTGCGCGTCTGGCCCCTGCGCTGCCTTGCCGTTCGGCAGGAAATATTCTATGCTGTAACTTGCCAATGCTCCGGCAAACTTTTCCGCCTCGCCTTTTTTCCCTGAAACACCTGCCAAGGCCAGGAAGCTCTCGGTTATTTCCTTCCACAAAGCCATTATGTCTTTTATCTCCTGTTCGGCTTCTTCCTTCGTTGCAAAGGCCGAATGGCCCTCACACCATAAAAACTCTCGAGTCCTTATGAATGGCGTTGGGTGCTTGAATTCCCACCTCACGACATTGTTCCACTGGTTAAGCTTTAGAGGAAGGTCTCGCCAGCTCCTTACCCACTTGGAGAGGGAATCGTACATTATGGTTTCGGACGTTGGCCTTATGGCAAGCCGTTCGTCAAGCTTCGTATCGCTGGCATGCGTTACCCAAGCCACTTCAGGGGCAAAGCCCTTGACGTGCTGCTCCTCTTTCTTCAGGAGGCTTTCCGGAATGAATAGGGGAAAGTAGCAGTTCTGGACTCCCATTTTTTTGAGCCTGATGTCAACCTCTTTCACTATTTTTTCCCATATGGCGTATCCGTAAGGCCTCAGCACCATGCAGCCGGAAACTTTGGTGTAATCAGCGAGTTCGGCTTTGGCAACTGCCTGCGTGTACCATTCCGAGAAGTCCTCTGATTTCTTTACTGTCAAGCCGAGGGTTTTCTTTTCACCCTCTCCGGCGGCAGCTGTTGTTTTGGTTTTGTCACTCATGTTTCTCAGGGCTGCATCATCCTGAGGCGTATTTAAATGTTTTTGTGGCTGATGTAGCAGTCAATAACGTGAATAACGAAAAAGTTTATATTTTGGTCAAAGCACATGTTAAACGACTATGGCAAAGGCTTGGCTTGTTTCGCTGTTTAAGCTTTTCTTGGAGTACAAGCGCTACGTTTTACTCGGCCTTATTGCCGTTGCCGCCCTTATCCTGTTTACCTCCCAGGTCAAGGCGTTTATTGTAATAACCATTCTTGGTGTTGCGGCAACTTTCTCGACCTTTTACAAAAGGGTTTTCCAGGCGCCCCCTGCCTTTGAGCTTATCACGCTGACAGTAGTTGCGGTGTCTATCTTTTACGGTCCGGGAATTGGAACTTTGTATGCAATTGTAATCAGCATTACCTCTGAGATTGCAGCACAGGCCCTTGACCCGTTCAGCATAACCTACATACCACCCAGGATTGCTACGGCGTTTGTGGCACCCTGGCTTTACGGCAACGGCACAGGTCCCGTGCACAACATAGCTGTGCTTGGCCTGTTGATGAGCCTTCTTTACAACGTGCTCCAGCAGCCCGTTTACTACTACCTGACAGACATAGAGAAGCGCATAAAAGGCCTTTATTTCAGCTCCTTGAACATTCCGCTGAACTTCCTCATTTTCAAGTTCCTGGGTGAGCCGCTTTTTGAAATCCTAAGAAGGCTGGTTTAGAAACTGCAAATCCCAAAATCTTCAAGTTTTATAGAATATTTAAATTGTCTATAGAATACGTTTATATGCGTAATTCTCTTCCTGCTATAATAATGGCCGCATGGCACTTCCGGCAGGGGAAAGGCGTAAATTTGCGGAATCTCACCAGCGCCCTCTCTACATTGAACGAGCACAAAACTCTTGCCATAGGCGTACTTGCCGGGTTTTTTATCGTATTTTCGCTGAAGCACTACCTTAAGGAGGCAATTGTCCTTGCTCTTCTTACATCCATTGCGGTTTTCTCAACCATTTACAAGAGGTTCATGAGGGTTCCCCCAGCGGTTGAGCTTGTCACTTTCGCAACAGTCATGGTAGGGATAGCTTACGGGCCCGTTACAGGAGCCTTGTTCGGCGCCATCATCACAGTTGTTGCAGAGATAATGAATTCAGGCATTGACGCGTTCATAATTGGCTATGTTCCTGGCAGGGCTGCGGTTGGCTTTGTTTCGGCATTCTTCCCGACAGCCAACATAGTCACTTTGGGACTGCTCATGAGCATCCTTTATAACGCTGTGGCCCAGCCTCTTTACGCCTTTCAAAGCGATGCTGAGCTGAGGTTCAAGCTTCTTGCTTTCGTGATTGTTAACATCTCATTTAACTTCGTAGTATTCTCGCTTCTTGGCAATTTCGTTAGGGGAATTATTGTTTAGTGTGATTCGCCATAACTTTAAATAGTGGTCAGGGTTAGTCAGGCACGGGCCTGTAGCACAATCCGGACAGTGCGATCGGCTTCGGGTGACCTTTTTGTCTGCTGACAAAAAGCTCAACCAAAAAACGATTAAATCGTCAGTGGAAACCGATTGATCTGGGTTCAAATCCCGGCGGGCTCGTTTGACCTTTTTTCTAAAAAGGTCAATCAAAAACGATTGACTAAAAAAAGGTTGATCAAAAACTAAAACTGTCAAGAACTGTTCAAAAGGCATAAGAATGGATTCTGTGAAGCGAAGAAGGCAGGATATTGTTTCGTGGGCGCACTCAAAAGTCCCCAGCCTCGAAAGCTTTACGTCTTTGCTTAAGTTCCTGGTTGAAAAGAAGTTTATCATACTATTTGTGCTTGCCGCCCTTGTCCTGCTTTTCTTCTTTTGGGCTTACATAAAAACGCTTGTAGTCATGGTTTTCTTCATAATCCTCGCGGCTTTTTCCATGATTTACAACAGGTGGATAAAGGTCTCTGTGGGCGTTGAGTTCATAATGCTCGGGCTTGTGGTCACTTCTGTTGTTTTCGGAAGGCTTCCCGGCCTGATTGTGGGGCTGGTTGGGCTTTTTCTGGCAGAGGTCATATCTGAAAGGTTCACTTATTCGACATTCGTGTCTTTTATCGGCATAGCAGTTGTGGGGCTTACAGCGCCGAACGTGTTTCACTGGATGGATGGAAGCGTAACTGCTACAGGGATAATAATGACTCTGCTATATAACGCCATAATAATTCCGGGTTATCTCCTCCTTGGAAGCAACTTGGGCAGGAGCGCACTTTTCGTGGTAACCCACATCATATTCAACGTGTGGGTGTTTTCCTTCATTGCACCCCTGCTGGTTAGAATTCTGATGTAGAAAAAACCCATTGATGGAAAGCTTTTTAATTCCGGCAGCAAAAATCAGCGATATGTCTTACAAGCAGGTTATCCTTGTTAGGATTGACTTGAAGCTGCCGAAGGGTAAGCTTTCTGTTCAGGTTGCACATGCCTCACTTGAGGCGGCGCTGAAGTCATCACGTTCTGTTTTGGATGAGTGGCGCTCTGATGGGGGCAAGAAGGTTGTGCTTAAAGTTGCTGACTTGGATGAGCTTAAGAAGTACGAGGCGCTCGCAAGAAGCGAGAGGCTTGTTTCAGCGCTTATAACAGATGCCGGCCATACAACCATTCCATCGGGCACTGTAACATGCCTTGGTATTGGCCCTGACAAGGAAGAAAAAATCGACAGGGTTACAGGCAAACTAAAGATTTTGTGAGGGCTTTACTTCTTCTTTTACTTGCTCAACCGCAGTTGCCGTCGTGGCTGTGGCAGTAGCATCCTGCCCGTTAGTTTCGGCTTTGATGCCATCAACCTTCTTCTGCAAGGCTTCGCAGTCTGTCTTTATCTGCACATACTTGGCTTCCATGCTTGAGTTAAGTTGGTTGTGGCTCTTGTCCCATTCAAGCGTCATTATCCTCTTCCTGAGGTCTGAAAGCTTCTCCTTCAGCTCTTCCAGAGGCATTTTCTCTTCCTGCACTTCCTGCATTTTCATTTCCATTCAAATCACCGTTTCCGTAACTTTCTCATATCTCTCGTATGGCTAAATCTGACCCTCTTTATAATGTAGAACTGCTGCAGAACAAAGAACTGCAGGACTGAAAAACAAAAATCAGATGCGAAAAGGGCAACTTCGGCTGTTTAAATACTTTGCTGTTTATTCACCGTAGTCGTTTAGGTTTATCTGGCCTTTCCTCTTGCCTTCCTTTACAACTTCGACCTTTTCGCCCAGCTGCTGCTTTATGTCCACAGCAAGTTTGCCGCTGCCGAGGATTTGGGTGAGGGTGCTCACGTCCGCAACCTTCACGTCACCAAGGTTCCTTATCCTGTTGTCGAACAGCTTCCTTGCCCTGACTCGCCCTATGCCCTTGAGCCGGGTGAGCGTCAGCAGCTCTTCCTTTATGCCGTGCTCCACCCTGAACCTGAGCTTTGCGACATGCTTCAAAAGGGGCTGCAGCTGCATCAGTTTTGCGAGCTCTGTTGCAGAGTAAAGCAGCCAGTCTGCATTGCCAAGCTTTGCGTGTATCTCTCCGGGCCTTATGCTGTATTTTTCGAGCAGGTATTCCTCGTCTTTTTCCTCAATCCATTCCTGGAAAAACATGGCCGTCTTTACAGAGGCGAGAAAATCCTCATAGCCTTCCTCAAACATTGAGGGTTCTTCAACCAGCAGGGCTCCTCCGTGCTCCAACAGGGCAGACTGCACCTCTTCAACCTCCCTGACCTTTACCCTTAGCAGCGGCCTCATCTCCAACGTAGACGATATTAGCTGCAGCAGCTGGAATGGCTCTGGCTCCTCCATGGTTCTTTGCATTGCCTTTTCCAGTCCGACAATTATTTCATGCGCTGTAAGCGGGTCAAGGTAAAGCTCTGCTACTCTTGTTCCGATTAGCGTGGGCGTGATGGCTCCGCTTTTCATGTCGGCTGCTGAAGTGAAGTCCGCTGTCTTGCCGTGGCCAGTCCTTATAAATTCCCATTCCTCAAGCAGAAGCAGCATCTTGTCGATTGTTTTCTCAAGCTGCTTGAAGTCCTTGTACTGGTGAGCCCAGAATGTCCTGGAAAAGAAGCCCATGACTTCGTTTCTGTTGCCGACAAGCCTTGTTGCTATGAGCGACAAAAGGTAAGTCCTAAGCACAGGCTCAACTGCGAGCTTTGAGAATATCTCTTCAGGCTCTCCGAAGATGTATCGCTCTGTAACTTCTTCTGCCCCTGACTCTGAGTCTGCAAGAAGTATCGCCTGCCCTTCGGAGTCAAAGCTCGGCCTTCCAGCTCGACCGCACATCTGTAGGTATTCAAGCACAGGAATCCAGTTCGAGCCGCCATAGCCGTACTCACTCCTGTCAGAGAAGCGCTTTAAGTCCCTGATGACAGCCCGGTAAGCCGGCAGGTCAACGCCAGCTGCCAAAGTGGGTGTGCAGCAGATTATCTTGATTGTGCCATTGCGGAAGTTTTCTTCTATCAGCTGCCGCTGTTTGGCCACCAATCCGCTGTGGTGGAAGGCCGTTCCTCCTTTAATGCACCTTGCCAGCCTCTCGCACTGCTTTGTTGGCCTTGAAAGGGCATGTAGAGCCTCGTCTGATGCGGCAATAAGCTTTTCGTTGCTCAATTTCAAGTTATGCGCTATCTCCTCAGCCGCCTTTTCCGCAGACTGCCTTGTTCCCACAAAAACAAGCGCCTGCTTCCCGATTTTCACCGTGTCGAGCGCAATGTTTGTAACAGGGCTGGATGTCTTCTGCTCTACCTCAATAGCTCCTTTAACTGCTTCCATAAAGGAGCAGATTGCTGCTGCGTTTTTAATCTTTGCTGCCACAAAGGGCGCGAAGGGAAAAGATATTTAAGCCCCAGCTAAAGCGGAAGTGCCAATGAAGCAAGAAAAGCTCTTCCCAAAAATCAGGCCATACCGCCATGGCTATCTTAACGTGGGCGACGGCCACAAGCTCTATTATGAGCTATGCGGCAACCCAAAAGGGAAGCCGTTGCTTTATGTGCATGGCGGACCTGGAGCCGGCTGTAGCGAAAAGGACAGGCGCTTCTTCAACCCGAAAAAGTGGAACATAATTCTGTTTGACCAGAGAGGAGCGAACAGGAGCAAGCCGTTCGCGTCTCTAAAGGCCAACACCACGTGGAAATTGGTCAGTGATATTAGGCAACTGCTACAATTTTTGAATATTGAGAAGGTCTTTCTTTTTGGCGGAAGCTGGGGCTCAACTCTATCCCTCGTGTATGCTATAAACTATCCTGAAACTGTTACGGGCATGCTGCTGCGAGGCATTTTCCTGGGCAGGAAAGAGGATATTAAATACACCTACGGCGGCGGGGCTGAAGAATATTTTCCTGAAGCGTGGGAAAGGTTCGTAAGCATTGTACCTGGAAGCAAAAGGAACGATGTAATCAGTTATTACGTGAAGCAGATGCGGTCCCGAAACAAAAAAGTCCGGGATAAGTTTGCATTTGAGTTTGCATACTACGAGCTCTCCCTTTACAAGCTTAGGATGACACACAAGGATATTATGCGCAGCCTCAAAGGCTTCCCGTACAAATCCCTGGCTGCTGTGGAGGCTTACTACTCGAAAAACAACTGTTTCCTGCCGAAAAATTACATACTGGGCAACATAGGAAAATTAAACAAGTTTAAGATACCAGTAACCATTGTTAACGGCCGTTATGATGCGTTGTGCCCACCCATGCAGGCATGGCTGCTTCACAAGGCGCTGCCTAAATCCAAGCTTTTCTTCACTATCTCAGGCCATGCAAGAAGCGACGCGAACATGCAAGAGAAGCTCCTTGAGGAAATGAGAAGGATGGGGAGGATAGCAAGAAAATAGTGGGCCCACTCGGACTTGAACCGAGGACCTCCGCCTGACTGATTCGCTAACCGAATATCAGACTCGCCCTACCTTTTCCAAGGTTTTTCAAGGTTTTTGATCAACCTTTTTGTGAAAAAGGTTGTGCGGCGTTCTAGCCAAGCTGAACTATGGGCCCGTTTAGAAGTCTGTGACGTTCAGGGCTTCTTTAAATGTTTTGCGTTCAAAGAGTGATCCTCGTAGTCAACAGCGTAGAGAAATGCCCCTTTCCTGTTAAATACCAAAGTCGTGTAACCGAGAGGGAGAGAATTGGTTGGTTTGGATGGTCCATTCCGAACGTACCCAGCGCGGATTACTATGCTATCTTCCTCTACGCGGCTCCATAATAGCTGCTGATTTCTATCATGAACTTGAACTTCAAAGTTGAGGCCGCCAATTTCTACCAGAGTTTTGTTTACTGAAGCAGCATTCCCATCAACCTTCTTAATAATCACATCAATGAGACTGATTGATTCTTGTGCAATTGCAGTTGCCATTGTTCCATCCCCCTATTCCCTGTTAATATAATAAAGCGCCTCGGGGCAGACTCGAACTGCCGACCCTCCACTCCTTTGAAAAAAAGGATTAGTGGTATCTGCTCAACAAGTAACAGCTTCGAAAGCCCTGGATGGCATCCATCAAGAGGTCACTCGCTCCACCTGCTAAGCTACCGAGGCATAATGTCTGCAAACTATAGCTAATTTAAAAAGCTTACTGAGTGTTTAATGCAGGCAATCTACCTAATTTCTTCCAACTTTCATATCTAGAAAGATTGTTAAATGACAAAAAACCGATTTCTTTCATCCATTTATCGAGCTGTTTTCTGCCAGAAATTTGAAGATAATAAGCATCATAAAATTTCTCATATCTTCTGTTTTTCCTGTAATTTCCTGTCACACTAAATCCGAGTTCATCCAACAAATTGCGGGCACTATCGTAAAGAGGCTGACAACTGGTTTGGTAATATATTACCGGATAGTATGGTTTCTTCACTCTTTTTTTGAAAGTAAGGCTAAAATCCGTGTCTGCTAGGCCTCTTAAAAAGGCTCGTTTAATTTTGGAGGAGGATTTTAGAACTACCGAGGGGATTACTATATTGGTCTTAGGACTTTCTGGGATTTCACAGCTCTGATTAAGAAAGGTAAAAATTGCTTTTGAACAAAAGCTTATTTGGACAGTACCCGTTGAGGTAGTCGCAATCTTAACATCTTTGTTAAAAAGAGATTTTATTAACTTCTTCAAAATTAACGAGAAAAATGCTTTGTCGTTAATACTGTGCCCATCAATACAGATTCTATAATCAACTGTTGTCCCTCTGCACACTTTCTTCAGATAACCATCACCTATCTGTACGCCAAGAAGATATGCTAAATCTGAGTTCATTTTTCTTGAAAGTCTAATGCCCAAACGAATGTCATTTCTACTAAAAGACACTTTTGAAAGGTTAATTTTCATTTTTATCATCTCCGAAATCTCAATCAACCGTTGAGATTTCTCACACTTGGCTGAGAAATCTCTCGTTCAAGGCGAGGAGGACACTGAGCGGAGCTGCCTAATTGCTTTTAGGCGTTAGCCGACCTCGCCAGCAGGCGAGGGAAAAGCATAATTTGGCAGCTCTGCGGTCCTCCGAGCCATTTGCAAGAAGTAGTTTAAATACCCTCGCCGGGCACTTGTCCAGTGTCCAGTGCTCGAAAAATATTCAGCTGCCAGAAACTTTTTATAATCGCTGCTTGTTGGCTGTTCTCATGATAACCTGGTCTGATTTCGAGAAAGTTGAGATGCGTGTTGGCACAGTGCTTGAGGCAGTCGATTTTCCAGAAGCACGAAATCCGGCTTACAAACTTACAATTGATTTCGGCAGCTTTGGCGTCAAAACGTCCAGTGCCCAGATTACGAAGCTATACGGCAAAAAGGAACTCGTTGGGAAACAAGTCATCGCTGTTGTCAACTTCCCGCCAAAGCAGGTTGCTAATTTTGTATCAGAATGCCTCGTTCTTGGCGTTGTGATGGAAAACAAGGAAATTGTTTTGCTGCAGCCGGAAAGGAAGGTTAAGAACGGCTGCAGAATAGCTTGATGGAGGACTGAACTAAATGGAATCAGAGGATTTTAAGCTGCCGATTGGGTCGCCGGCTATTGAGTTTGACCTGCTGGGCGTTGACGGCAGGAATTACATGCTCAAGTATTTCCTTGACAGGGAGATGATAGTTGTTATTTTTACATGCAACCACTGCCCGTATGCCCAGGCGTATGAGAGCAGGCTGTTCAGGCTGGCAAAGGAATTTTCTGCGAAGGCCGCGTTTTTTGCGATAAATTCTAACGACGATATCAAGTATCCTCAGGACAGCTTTGAGGGCATGAAGGTTCGCGCAAAGGAGAAAGGCTTTCCATACCCTTATCTGAGGGATGAAACCCAGGAAACAGCGAGGGCTTACGGCGCATTGGTGACGCCCCATGTTTTCGTTTTTGACAAGTCCGGAAGGCTCGCTTACCAGGGCGGTGTGGATGACAACTGGGAAAACGAGGCAGCAGCAACTAAGCATTACCTTAGGGATGCATTGGCAGAGTTGGCTTCTGGAAAGTCTGTCACTAAAAAAACAGCGCCTGTGATTGGCTGCTCGATAAAGTGGAAATGAAGCGTTTGTGCGCCTGAGGCGGGACACAAGTCACAAGCTTGTGACTGTGCACAGTCGAGCGCAGCTCGACTTGTGTTTGAACCCGCGTGACTCGGTGTGAGTCTCCTGCTCCTGAAGCAGGCGCAATAGCCGGGCTATGGGACCCGCGCTTTTTATTTTCCTCTTTATTTTCGAACGACCATTAACTTTATAAGCCGCTTGTTTTTGCTGTTTGCTATGAACGTCGCAATCATGTATTCCGGTGGCAAGGACAGCAACTACGCTGTTGGATATGCACAGCAGCGAGGGTGGAATGTTAAATACCTTCTTTCAGTAAAGCCGACAAGGACTGACTGCTACCTCTTCCATTTTGCAACGGTTGAGCATACTCCCCTTCAGGCAGAGGCGCTGGGACTTAAGCATTACCTGTTGAGCTGCGGCGTTGCTGACCCCAGGAAGGAGGCTGCGATAGTTGAGAAGTTTGTTGCTGAAAGGCAAAAAACGAGGTCTGAAAAGGTTGATGCTGTTATTCTTGGCGGCACAGGCTTGCAGGCAACGCAGATAAGGAGCTTGCAGGATGCCTTAAGGCCTTACGGCATTGAGGTTTTTGCTGCCCATGCAGGATTGGACCATGAAACTGTTTTTAGGGAAATGCTGGAGAAGGGATTTGAGATAATAGTTACGCAGGTCGCTTCTGCAGGCCTTCCCAAGTGGCTGGGCAAAACAATAACAAAGGAGAATTTTGATGAGCTGAAAAAGGATTCGGAGAAATACGGCTTCCACATCGGTTTTGAGGGGGGATATGCGGACTCATTCGTTGTTGATACTCCTAATTTCAAAAAGAGAATAGTTGTTGATGAAATGGAAAAAGTAATGGAAGACGCTTACTCAGGCCACATTGTTCTGAGGAATCCCAAGCTGGTCCAGAAGCTAAAACAGCCATCAGTCGCTGCTGCTACGGCTTGACTGAATTTGTTCTAAGTTGGGGCAATTTTGGCCGACATTTTGGCTTTGCAAACAGAAACTTATTTAAATACGTAAAACAGCCTTTTTTACATAATTTTCCGACGACAAAATCGGCAGATTCTGCTTTAAAAACAGCGAAGAAAACAGGGCAAAAATCAGCGGAAAATAGCAAGCGGGAATTTACAGGAGATAGTGGCAAAAATGGCAGATTCAGAAGCTGGTGAGGCAGATGGAAAGGTTAAGGGCGCTTACGACGCCTCAAGCATCCAGGTGCTTGAAGGGCTTGAATCGGTTAGGAAAAGGCCTGGCATGTACATCGGCAGCACTGACGCAAATGGGCTGCACCACCTCGTTTATGAGGTCGTTGACAACTCTGTGGACGAGGCCTTGGCCGGCTACTGCAGCAGGATTTCTGTCGTGATCCACCCTGATGGCTCGGTAACTGTTTCTGACAATGGCAGGGGCATTCCTTTCGAGGTTATGCCCAAGTATAACAAAACAGCATTGGAGATTGTCATGACGAAGCTGCACGCAGGCGGCAAGTTTGACAAGAAGAGCTACAAGGTTTCTGGCGGATTGCACGGGGTAGGCGTTTCTGTTGTCAACGGGCTTTCGGCGAAGATGACTGTTGAGGTTAAAAGGGATGGCAAGGCCTGCAGGCAGTTGTATGAGTTGGGCATTCCTGTTACCGGCGTTGAGTTTATTGGAGATGCGTCTCCTGGAGAGGCAGGCACTACAGTCACTTTTGTTCCGGATGGCACAATCTTTGAGACTACTGAGTTTAATTTTGACATCCTTTCCAGCAGGCTCAGGGAGCTCGCTTTCCTTAACAAGGGCCTTGAAATTTCAATTAAGGATGAGCGCTCCGGAAAAGAGCATGTTTTCCGGTATGATGGCGGCATAAAGTCTTTCGTTGAGTTCATAAACCAGAACAAGAAGGCGCTGCATGATGTTGTTTACATTTCAGGCCGTAAGAATGGAACTGAGCTTGAAGCCTCTTTCCAGTACAATGAAAGCTACCTTGCCAACATTTTCAGCTTTGTGAACACCATAAACACCACAGAAGGAGGAACTCACCTTTCAGGGTTCAGGACAGCCCTCACCAGAACGATTAACAGCTACGCCGAAAAGAAAAAGCTTCTTGACAAGGATGTCAGGATTTCAAGCGAGGACACAATAGAAGGAATGGCTGCTGTTATTTCTGTGAAGATTGCGGAGCCGCAGTTTGAGGGCCAGACAAAGAGGAAGCTTGGCAATTCTGAAGTGAAGGGGCTTGTTGACTCTATTGTCAGCACAGCCCTGTCAACGCTCCTTGAGGAAAACCCAAAAGTCGCAAGGACTATTGTGGAGAAGTGCGTTAACGCTGCTATGGCGAGGGAAGCCGCCAGGAAGGCAAAAGACCTCGTAAGGAGGAAGACGCTGTTCGAGGGCAGCTCGCTTCCAGGAAAGCTCGCTGACTGTTCCAGCACAGACGCTGCGCTTTGCGAGCTGTTCATTGTTGAGGGCGACAGCGCCGGTGGCAGCTGCAAGCAGGCCCGAAACAGGGAATACCAGGCTGTCCTGCCGCTTAAGGGCAAGATTCTGAATGTTGAAAAGGCAAGGATGCACAAGATTTTCGCGAACAGGGAGATTGTTGCGCTTGCTTCCGCAATAGGCACAGGCGTTGGAGATGACTTTGACATTGCAAAAGCCCGCTATCATAAGATAGTCCTGATGTGCGATGCTGATGTTGACGGCTCCCATATCAGGACCCTTCTGCTGACGTTTTTCTTCAGGCACATGAGGCCATTGATCGAAGCTGGCTACGTTTACATTGCCCAGCCTCCGCTTTACAGGGTCACAAAGAACAGGAAGGATTACTATGTCTACAATGACGCAAGGCTTAGCGAGCTGCTGCAGCAGATTGGCGAGGATGGGACAGCCTTGCAGAGGTACAAAGGGCTTGGCGAGATGAACCCGGAGCAGCTCTGGTCAACCACCATGGATTCTGAGAGAAGGGTCCTCCTTAAGGTCAGTGTTGATGATGCTGTTGAAGCAGACAAGACATTCACGCTCCTCATGGGCGAAGAAGTCGAGCCGAGAAGGCTGTTTATTGAGGCGCACGCGCTGGAAGTCAAGAATCTGGATGTTTAAGGAATCTTGGCGTTTCTTGACATTTAATCTCTTATGGTTGCATCATACCGGCTTTACCACTGCTATGAGTGCTGACGGTTTAGAAACCAGGTAGCTTCGGGAGTTTTTACTTTCTAGCCCTCGTCTGTTGTAAATTACTATTTGATTGTATCCGGTAAAAAAGCCTGCATTGCAATAGAAATCACGGGAGTCACGGATTGAATGCAGCTTCACAGTCCCATCTGGTAACTCAAGCTGCGACGTGGATACGCCCCTTTCTTCAAGCTCCTGATTTGCCACGAGTGTGAGATCAGCGCATCCGTACCTGAATTTTTCACTCCACAATCTATTTTTTCTAAGGAATCTTTGCAGCTGATCGTGTGGACTGGCGCCTGGACCGGTAGGCGTAGCCCAGTCATTCGGGACATTAAAATTCAAAATTCTGAACTCCAAATTAGCTGATTTGCGGCCTTCAGTCATCGTTAGTAAAAAGCGAACATGGCATAGTTTTTAAACATTTTGAAATCGTGGCAAACGCCAACGCAACCTTTTTAAAGCACCTCCGGATTCTCAGAATCATCATGGCACAATCAAAGCTGGCGTTGAAGGCAGTCAAGAAGAAATGGCTTACTATCAGGGCTAGCAAGTTCTTTGACAGCGAGCTTCTGGGCGAATGCTACGTTGCTTCTCCAGACTTGCTTATGGGCAGGACTGTGGCTGCAAACCTTGCGAACCTGACTGGCGACATCAGGCAGCAGTCTGTCACCCTAAAGTTCATTGTCAACTCCATAGACGGCGAATCAGGGGTTGCTGACGTCATTGGCTACGAGACGGCCTCTTCTGCCATAAGGCGCATTGTGAGGAGGGGCTCTGACCGGCTTGATGAGTCGTTTGTGTGCGAAACCAGCAATAGCCAGAAGGTCAGGATAAAGCCCGTGGTTATAACCAAGACAATCACAAACAGTGCGGTGCACCGCTCCCTTAGAAAGGCCCTTGTCAGCACTGTTGTGAAGCTTGTCAAGAAGCACACTTTCGAGTCTCTGATAAATGAGATGATAACCTCAAAGCTCCAGATGGCTGTGAAGACAGACCTGAAGAGGATTTACCCGCTCAAGTCTGTTGAGATAACCTCGCTGTGGCTCTTAAGGGGCGGGGAAGGCAGTGAAAAGGGCACGGCAAACGCGGCAGGCGCAGCAGCCGAAACCGAGATAAATGAAGGCAAAGCAGCATCAGCTGAGCAGAGTGAGCAGGCCAATACAGCACCGGAAGCTGAAAGCGCGTGAAATATCGCTTTTAATTCTTTAGTGGTTAAAAACCTTCTTAAACTCTGAAGTAAAAAATTACAGTGCTACTTAGAGCACTATCAAAAATGGCTGTTTAAAAAGAGCAAGTCAAAAAGGGTTGAAGAGTTGTAAAATATGGCTGATACTGCTGATTCGGCACCTCACGAAGAAGAGCAGGTGCGCACAGGCGCTGACAGGCTTCTTGAGCTGGTTAAGAAGTCTAGGGAGATTGCTACGGCAGCTGCTGCGCAGGAGCTTGGCGTTCCCATTGTGACTGTTGAGGCGTGGGCTAATTTTTTGGAGGAGGACGGGCTTGTTACGGTGAAGTATAAGCTCACGACTCCTTACATTGCAATCCCGGAAGCCCAGGCAGAACGCAAGAAAAAAGAGGAAAAACTCGTGTCCTTGGCGGAAAATGCGGATTTCCGCGATGTCAAGGCAGAGATTGAGAACGTTCCTACAATACTTTCAAAAGCATCGGAAGAAAGGACTTCTGGCGAGTTTGGCTTGCTTAAGCAGACCTATTCCTCCCTGGTTACTAAGCTCAGGACTATTCATGAGCAGCTGGCTGCAGAAGCTGAGATTACGCCCCAGAAGAAAGCCACGCTGAACGACTCCCTGAGAGCTCTTGAAGAGGGACTGCAGGAAGCCGCTTCCAATGCTGTAAGCGGGAGGTTTGACGAGGCAAGCGCTGCTTATTCAAAACTTTATGCGCAGGCTACGGCCCTATCTCAAGAGCTGAAGAGGCTGTACGACCAGGTTGCCACGCTTCACGCTATTCAGAGCACAAGGGATTACAAGGATTTGCTTGGCAAGGCATACCAGCTTATGAGCGAAGGCAGGGTTGAGGAGGCTACCGAGCTTTATGATAAGCTCAAGTTCGCGCATGAAAACCTTGCCAAGGAGTTTATTGAGAAAAAGGCACAGATGGAGGATGACCTTGTTAAGTTTAACAAGGACCTGTCAAAGAATGTTGACGAGATTAACGTGCAGAAGCTTAAGGCGGTTATGCGCCACATAAATGTGCTTTTGAGCGCAGGAAGGCAGTTCCTAAAAAAGGGCGAGTTTAACACCTCAGAGTCATATTACCTGGCGATAAAGCACGAATACGGTACACTTCCCCCTGGCTTTTTAGAGGAGAAAAAGGAGATGCAGCAGGAAGTGCTTGGCTTTTACAGTGCCCTGGCCGGGCAGAGGGAGAGGGCAATTAAGAAGAAGTTTGACAGCCTCATCAGGCAGATTGAGCTGCTGACAAGGCAGGTACAGGAAAGCCTGAAGGAATTAAACGTTGAGCAGGCCATTAGGATGTACCGCCAGATAACGCAGCTGTACAATACGCTGCCTATCGGCTTCCTTAAGGAGAAGGCTGATCTCCAGCAGAAGATTGCCACGCTTTACACCGCAATAACCTCGATGTACGCCCAGAAATCGCTGAGCAAGCTGAAGTCAACGTCTGCTGAGATTTTGACCCTGATTGGCATTATGGGCAGGCACACTGAAAAGGGCGAGTTGAGGGAAGCCGAGGAGGCTTACGAAAGAATCAGGCGCCTTTACAGGGAGATGCCCAAGGGCTTTCTGCACGAGGAAACCACATTGCAGAACCAGATAGTGAACACCTATGAGGGCTACCTGAAAAAGGCCAAGGAGATGGAAAGCGGCCATTTCACGTCAGCACTGGCGGGCATAACTAAGCTTCTTGGCGAAGCCGAGCAGCAGATGAAGAAAAACGATTACCGTTCTGCCAATGAGAGTTATACCAAACTAATGTCAGTTTACAACACGCTGCCGGCCGGATTTATCACCCAGAAAACCAATGTAAGGGACAGGGTTCTCCACCTTTACAAGGCTGTGCTTGCAGCAGCAAACAGTGAAGAGCAGCTTGCATCTTCTGGAGGGAGTGGAAGTGCACAAAAAGCGCAGGGCAGCCCTGCTTCTGTCATTGACAGAATAACCGAACTCGTTGTTGAGGCACGCCAAGTTATTTCTGCCGGAAACTTTAGCGCACTAAGCGGAATTTGGCAAAGGGCTGAGGCGCTGGCAAAGGGCATGCCAAACCTGGCCAAGACAAATAAGATGCTTGCCCTGAAAATATCAGACGTAAAAGAGGAAACAGAGCTTTACCGCAACGCCTCATCCCTTCGAACATTCTTTGAGTCAGGCCAGTTAAGGAAGCTTAAAGAATCATTAGACCGCATAAGGAGAAGCGCTGACGCACTGAAGGAACGCTGCCCTGAGGACAAGGCGCTTTTTGATTACATAACTTACCAGTACGATGCTTACCTGCCAAAACTGATGGCAAGCAACGGTATGCATGGCAAGGAGCTGATTAAATCCGGCACCGCTGCCAAGGAAATGCCTGTACTACCTCCGCTTCCGCAGCTTCCTGAACTGGAAAATGTGCATGCGCTTGAAGCACCCCCTGAAATAGATGATATTGAGAGGAAAATTGAGGAGCTGAAGGGCTTGAGCAGGGCAACCGTGAAGCAGCTCCAGCAAGTGCAGTTACGATAGCTAAACAGATTGTCCAGAGGGCAAAAAGAGGTGTTTGATGCCAGGAGAGCAGATTAAGCAGAATTTTGAAGGGGTAAAGCAGCTTATTGACTCCTACAAGCTTGAAATCAACAAGGTTGTTGTGGACGTAAAGGTATTCTCGGTAGAGCAGGAGACTGTTCCAATATACGCCATCTCCTTTCTTAACATAAGCGATGCCACACTGCGAATTCTGAACAAGCTGAGGGAGGAGTTCCTTTCGAAGGTCGTAATAGGCACAATCCAGCTTACAGAGGAAGAGGGCTCGGACATAAAGAGGAAGTTTGAGGAAGAGATAAGGATACTGATAAAGAAATACTTTCCGGGCATTGACTACGATACCGCAAACCTTCTTGTCAGCCACGTGATGCAGCAAAACGTTGGCCTTGGCAATATAGAAATCCTCCTTAAGGACCCTCAGCTGGAGGAGATTGTCATCAACAACTCCTTTGAACCAGTTTGGGTTTATCACAGGAAGCACGGCTGGCTCAAGACCAACATCACCATTCCGAACGAGGCGAGGATAAGGCACTACGCCACAACAATAGGCAGGGACATTGGCAAGGAGATAACCCTTCTCCAGCCATTGATGGACGCCAACCTGAAGTCAGGCGACAGGGTAAATGCTACTTTAAGCCCCATATCAAGCAAGGGCAACACCATTACCATAAGGAAGTTCTCGGAAAAGCCGTGGTCTATCACCGACCTCATAGTGAACAAGACCATAAATGCTGAAACAGCAGCATGGGTTTGGATGTGCGTGCAGCAGGAGCTTTCCATGATAATAGCAGGCGGCACAGGCTCGGGCAAGACATCGGCGCTTAACGCCATTGCAAACTTTTTCCCTCCCAACCAGAGGATTATTTCAATAGAGGACACTCGCGAACTCACTTTGCCAAACACGCTTCACTGGGTTCCCCTCGCGACAAGGCTTCCAAACCCTGAAGGCAAGGGCGAGGTTTCAATGCTTGACCTTGTTGTTAACTCGCTTAGGATGAGGCCTGACCGCATCATAATGGGCGAAATCAGAAGAAAAAAGGAAGCTGAAGTCCTGTTTGAGGCAATGCATACCGGCCACAGCGTTTATGGGACTTTGCACGCCAACAGCGCAGAGGAAACTATAACAAGGCTTACAAACCCTCCCATTGAGGTTCCTAAAACAGTGCTTTCCTCCCTGGCGGCAATACTTGTCCAGAACAGGAACCGCCGAACCGGGTTTAGGAGGACGCTCCAGTTTGCTGAGATACAGCAGAGCGGTGACCCTAAGGTCATAATCCAGCTTGACGTTGCCCATGACCGGTTTACGCAGGTTGCCGCCCCTTCACGGCTGCTGGAAACCCTTAACCTTTACACAGGGCTTAGCCCTGAAGAGATTGGCAGGGACCTGCAGGAAAAGACAAAAATCCTCAACTGGCTTGTCTCGCAGAAAATAAATGACGTTCACCAGATAGGGCTTTTAATGTCAAAATACTATACGGGAAAGCTCAGGGTCTGAAGCTGCGGCATTTTAAATTTAATAGAAAGTAAAAGGTGGCTGAACTGTGGCAATAGAAAGCATTCTGGCAAGAAAACTGCCTGGCTTGAAAAAAACCCTGAGGATGGCTCACATTAAGGACGAGCCTGAGAAGTACGTCAAGAAGATTTTTCGGCTTACGGTGTATGGCACAATTGCGCTTGCCGCAGCAGCCTTTTTCGGGACGGCAAAAATCATGCCTGCCAAGGATGTTATCGGCATAGTCGCCATTGTCGCTGTTGTCGCTCCTGTGCTCATATTCTTCTTTTTCATAAACGCCCCGAAAGGCACAATCCGGAAAAGGCAGCGCGAGATTGACAAGGACGTGCTTTTCGCGGGAAGGTACATCATGATGAAGCTTGAGGCAGGAAGCCCCATAATCAACACGCTTGTTGACGCCTCAAAGGGATATGGCGTTGCGGCAAAGTTTTTCAAGGAGATTGTTGACGAAATAAACACAGGCGTGGCTGTTGAGGACGCGCTTGAGTCAGCAAGGTCGTATAACTCGTCAGAGAAGTTCAGGAAGGTTCTGTGGCAGCTTCTCGTTACGCTCAAGACAGGCACTGATGTTACAGGGCCGATGAGGGCAACCCTTGGCTCGCTGGCAAACGAGCAGATTATCGAAATAAAGGAGTACGGCAAGAAGCTGAACTCACTCATGCTTTTCTACATGGTTGTTGCCTGTGTCGCTCCTTCGCTTGGCCTTGCAATGTTTTTGATAATAAGCAGCTTCATTAATCTTGAGATAAGCAACTCTGTCCTTTTCGGCATCCTCTTTTTCCTTGCAGTAATCCAGGGCGCGTTCATTATCATGATAAAGGCCGCAAGGCCTATGGTCGAGCTTTAATCAAGCTCATAGGTTGAAAGTGTGAAAAGACTGGGATAAAAATGGGGTTTACTGGAGAGCTGCTTGAGGGTGTTGGAAAGGCCTTTATTTTTGAGCGTTTCAGGCCAAAGCTCCGAAGCTACCTGTCAAAAGCAGGAATAACCGGAGTTCCTTACCACATTATGGGAATTTTTTTCTGGCTCAGCATAATGCCAGTATCATACATCTTCATCTTCTACGCGTGGGGGCAGATACTGCAGCGCGCACACAACCCAATCTTACAGTTTTTGGCCGCAATTGTTGTATGGGCAGGGGTGCATGCCGCTGTGCTTGCCTGCATTGTTGTTGTTTCCTACATTTACCTGGACCTTCGCATATTCAACAGGACAAAGAAGATGGAAGCCGTCCTTCCTGACTTTTTGCGCCTTGTGTCTGAGAACCTCAAAGGAGGCATGCCTTTTGAAAGGTCCCTTTGGAGCGCCATTAAGCCTGAGTTTGGCATACTCAGCCAGGAAGTGAGGCTTGCTGCCAAGAAGGTCATTACAGGCGCTGAAGTTGATGATGCTGTCGTGGAGTTTACAAGCAAGTACGATTCCCCAATGCTGAAGAGGTCCTTTGACCTGATACTGGAGGGCATGAAAGGAGGCGGCAAGACT
>JACPIH010000007.1 GCA_016188155.1 Candidatus Woesearchaeota archaeon
GCACGAAATGCGTTTTGCCCACTGCCTGGACTATCGGGGTTTTCATGTAGCCAGGCCTCGTATCGAAAGGGTAGCCGTTTGGCAGGAAGTCCAGCACTATGACATATTCCTCTCTTGTTTTCTGCTGTTCCATTCCCCACCAACTCCGAAACGCTACTCATATTACTCGCATTTTTACATTAAGCTGACTTTGCCTTTATAGCGATCAAAGTATATAAAAACCTTTTGCACAGAAAGGTAGGTCCTCTACCAATTACTTCTTCTTTTCCAAGAACTCGTTAACCGTTTCGAGGATTTTGTTGCTTGCTTCGTTCGTCAGGCTGAGGGCGTAGCCCTGCATTATCACCTTGAGCTCGCTGGCTGTTTTTGGCAGAAGGTCTACTATCTTGCAGATGTGCTCCTCCTTGAGCCTGTTTATTGCAAGCTTGCTTATGGCAGCTCGGAGCTCTTTTCCCTGCTGGGCGGTTATCTCAACGAATGAGTTGAGGTAGTCCTCCATCCTTGTTACCCTGATGCTTGGCTCCTTCTCTTTTCCCTTCATCTTTTCTACTTCTTCCTTTAGCTCTGCCAGCGTCATTGGGGTCTGGCTGATTATTTTTGGTTCCATTTTTCAGTCACTTTTCCTGCTTACTTTGCCTGCTTTTCTTTCTGGAGGTGTACCGGGCCCACGATGAGGGTTTTTTCCTTCCCGCCATCCTTGAGCTGCACCTTGTAGCAGCTTCCCTGCATTCCTGTTACTATGCCTGTTTTGCCGTGGAATCTCCTGAAGTAGATGCCTTTCATTATGGACGGCTGCGCCACCAGCTGCACCCTGTCTCCCATCTCAAGCTTCTTGACAAACTCGCTGACAGGGAGCTTTCCCTTCATCTTTTTTGAGACGCTATACAGGTTTCTTGTCTTGTGCCTTGAAGTCCCTATTCTCTTGACCATTTTACTTTGAGAAACAAGGCATCATTATAAAAAGCTATTTGTTTGCTGTTATTAGGGTTACCGCCTTTGCCTCAGTCTTCTTCCGCCCGCTGCTTTCCTTCGGGTTCTGTGGTGGTGTATGCGCCTGTGCGGTTTTTTTCTGGCCTTTCTGGCTTTTCTTTTTGCTTTAGCCGGTCTTCTGGCTGGGTGCACTGCATGCTTTGCCTTGCGTTTTTTCCTTGGCTTGGCCTTTGTCTTGGCTTTCACTGTTTTGCTTCTGTTGAGTATTGAGCTTAGCTCGTCCACGCGCTCGGTTATCTTCCGGATTAGCGTGTCTCTTGTCTTGACGCGGGCTATCTCCCTTGCCAGGTCCTTGTCCTTTATTATGTCCCTGATCCATGTCTCAAAGTCGTTCTTGTCCCTGTTGACATGGTACCTGAAGACGTCATCAGTGGCTTTTTGGAGGGCCTCAGAAATATCGCGGAGGCTTCGCAAGTTTTCATTGGTGCACAACCAGAAGCTTACCTGAAGAGGAACTTTAGCTAGTATGGCTTTGGCAACCCCTGCCGGCACTTTGCGTTTCATTCTTTACCTTCTTAGACAAAGATAAGTTTTTCCGAAAAGCTGTGGCTCGGCGGTATATAAAATTTTCTTTTTCCACTAATCAGTGACAGAACATGTTTTTAAGCCTAATCCACCAGTGGATGCCACAGTGATGCCTTAATGAACCTCAGGTCCTTTCTGATAGTGGATTTTAAGGACATGTCCAACTGGATAGCCCTTGCCATAGCCATTCCGCTTCTTATTTGGGGCGTAAAGATGATAATGAATAGGTTGGGTTAGCCTGGTACTTGCTTGTATCCTTATTCCAAAAACTATATATACAGTTTTTAGATTGCTTCCTGCATGGCAGATTCTTTTCCCCGCACCTACGATTTTAAGAGGATAGAAAACAGCATCAGTAAGCTATGGAAGGAAAAGGGAGTTGTTGAGAAGGCACTTGCTTACGATGAGAAAAGGCCCCTTTTCAGCTTTCTTGAAGGCCCTCCGACAGCTAATGCCCCTCCTGCGCTGCACCATGTTGAGATGCGCACGTTCAAGGACCTTGTCTGCCGTTATAAGCTGATGAAGGGCTTCACTGTTCCGAGGAAAGCCGGCTGGGACTGCCACGGGCTTCCTGTTGAGGTGCAGGTTGAGAAGAAGCTTGGCCTCAAGACCAAGAAGGACGTTTTAAATTACGGCATTGGCAAGTTCAATTCGCTTTGCCGCGGCGATGTGTTCTCTTTCATCAGCGAGTGGGACAGGCTGACTGAAAAGATGGCTTTCTGGATTGACCTTGACAACCCTTACGTTACGCTGAAGAATGAGTATATTGAAAGCGTTTGGTGGAGCCTGCAGCAGCTCTACAGCAAAGGGCTTCTTTACGAGGACTTCAAGGTCCTGCCTTATTGCCCAAGGTGCGAGACTCCGCTTAGCAGCCACGAGGTTGCTTTGGGCTATGATGAAGTGGCAGAGCCCGCCATAACGACCGCGTTCCAGCTTAAGGAAAATCCGGGAAGGTTTTTTCTTGCTTGGACAACCACTCCCTGGACTATTCCAGGCAATGTTGCGCTTGCTGTCCACCCCGGCATAACTTATGCTGTTGTTGAGGACAGGGCTTATCCCGGCAAGCAGTTTGTTCTTGCCAACGATTTGGTAGCGAAATATTTCAGCAACCCAGTCATTGTGCAAAAGATGGCTGGCAGCGAGCTTCTGGGAAAGGAGTATGTGCCTTTGTTTGACTCTTTTGTTGGCAAGCTTGACAGGCCAGCGTGGCTTGTCACTTTGGCTGATTTTGTTACAACTGAGGAAGGCACGGGCATTGTCCATCAGGCTCCGGCATTTGGCGAGGAGGACTATGAGAACTGCAAGAAGCATGGCCTGCCTTTTATCCAGCCTGTTGGCGAAGACGGGAAATTCACCAGGGACGTTGAGGACTATGCCGGCATTTTTGTCAAGGATGCTGATCCCATGATTATTGAGCGCCTTGAAAAGGACGGTGCTTTGTTCAGCAAAGAGGACTACACGCACACTTATCCTTTTTGCTGGCGATGCTCGAGCCCGCTTATTTATTACGCGCTTAAGTCATGGTTCATAGCAGTCAGCAGGTATAAGGAGCGCTTGCTTGAGCTTAACGAGAAAATTGCCTGGTTTCCGGACCACATCAAGCACGGCCGGTTTGGCGACTGGCTTTCCAATGTCAAGGACTGGGCCCTGAGCAGGAACAAGTTCTGGGGAACGCCTTTACCTATCTGGAAGTGCGATAGCGAGGGCTGCAAGGGCGAAGTGGCAATTGGCAGCGTTAAGGAACTGAAAGAGAAAGCCGTTAAGCTTCCTAAGGATGCAGAACTCGACCTTCACAAGCCGTTCATTGACGAAGTGAAGCTGAAATGCGGCAGCTGCAATGGAACCATGTCCAGAGTGCCATACGTTATCGACTGCTGGTATGATTCAGGGGCTGCAGCCTTTGCTCAGTTCCACTATCCGTTTGGCAAAGGCAGCAGCGAATTATTTGCGAAACATTTCCCGTACGATTTCATAGCAGAGGCCATTGACCAGACTCGTGGCTGGTTCTACACCCTGCACGTCCTGGGGGCACTGCTTTTTGATGATTTTGCCTACAAGAGCGTTGTCTGCGCAGGCCATGTTGTGGATGAGCACGGCGACAAGATGAGCAAGAGCAAGGGCAATGTCCTGAATCCCTGGGAGGTTTTTGACAAAGTCGGGGTGGACGCTGTCCGCCTCCAGTTCTGCAGCACCTCGCCCGAAGCTGCAAAGCGCTTTAGCTACAACATCGTCAGCGAGAATGTTTTGCCATTCCTTACCATCCTGTGGAACAGCTGCTATTTCGCTTCTGAAGTCCTCAGCAAGCCGGCTGTAGTGAAGGACGCTTCGCTTAAAATAGAGGACAAGTGGATTATTTCCCGGACCAATTCAGCTGCTGCTGCTGTTGACCACGCATTGTCCCAGCACGAGTATCACGTCTGCGTGCAGGAGCTTAAGGCGCTTGTCACGGATGACTTTTCAAGGTGGTACATAAGGCTGATTAGGGAAAGGGCAAACGAACCTGATGATGCCCTGCAGTACACCCTGCGCTATGTAATTTCAAGGGTGGTGAAGCTGCTGGCTCCTTTTGCCCCTTACGTGACTGACGAAATTTACCAGCTGATAGTCAGGGAGAAGCCTGTGAGCATTCACCTTTCCGACTGGCCAAAGCCTGAGGCTGTTGACTCCCTTCTTGAAAGCCAGATGGCTGTTGCAAGAAGCCTGGTTGAATCGGTTCTTTCAGCAAGGGATAAGATTCAGCGCGGCCTTAGGTGGCCTGTCAAGAGGGTTTCGGTTGTCACAAAGGACGAAAAGGCCAAGCAGTCAGTGAGGACTCTCGCTGAAATAATCAAGAGACAGGGCAATATCAAGGAGCTCGCCCTTTCTGACGAGTTTAAGGAATCCAAATTGAGGGTTAAGGCTGATTACAACAAGCTCGGCCCTGTTTTCGGCAGCCTGACTCCCAAGATAATAGCCAACCTTGCCATGCACGGCACCTCTGCTATAATGAGCCACATCGAGAAGGAAGGAAACTTCAAGCTTGACGTTGACGGCCAGATGATTTCAATAACGAAAGACCACCTTATAACAGAGATGGAAGTTCCGGCAAACTTCGCAGTTGCTGAGTCGGCGTATGGCAGCCTTTACGTTGATACCGACACCACAGAGGAGATGGAGGCAGAAGGCTACGTTAGGGAGCTGATTAGGCACGTCCAGCAGGCAAGGAAGAATGCCGGCTTGGCTAAGGAGCAGATTATTGCAGTGAGCGTGGTTGTTCCTGAGCAGCTGCAGCTGCTGAAAAGCGCCCTGGTGGAAAGCGCTGCTGAAGTAAAATCAAAGGTTGGCGCTTTCAAGCTTGAGGTTTCAGAAAGCAGGCCCCAGCAGGGAACGTTTGACCACGAAGCTGTTGCCAGGATTAAAGGGCAGAACGTTGAGATATTCATTGCTATCGTAAGGTAGCTGCACTGTTTCTTCACACTACTTCTTCACAATCGCGTAAGTATGCGTCACATAAACAGCATGGGGCCTGAACTTAAGCTTGAACTTGAGGAGTGGCATGGGGCTTCCGCCGAAGTCAACTGTGCTGTAGCCATTCTCCTTCAGCCTGCAAAGGTCGTCGAGATTGGCAATCTCGCTCAGCCCTTCAAAGCCGTAGTTGGATATTCCGATTGCGGAATAATACGAGTTGTCAGCGTTTGGTATCTCCCACCCAGCTGTTATGGTGCACGGCTGCCCATCAACGACGAGTGTCTTTGCGAATTTTGTGCCTTCAAAGCCTAGCTCAATCATCTTGAGATACCTTTCAGAGTAGGCAAGGTTTGAATCCTTGCGGTTGGTGCCCAATCCCATAAGCCGTCTGCGCTCAACCCAGTCAAGAACTATCATTTTGAGCTGCTCCTTGTCAACAGACTTGCTGTCAGCAACCTCAACAGAGTGCTCATTGTAAAACCTGTTCCTGATGTTCCTGAGCTTTTTCCAGTCCTCGCCTGGCATATCGTTGCCGTCCCATTTCTCCATGTCAAACATGGGCCAGTAGAGTGAGTACCTTGGCGGCAAAGCCCTGTATCCGTTGTTGGCGAATTCTTTCAGCGTTTTCTGCCGCAGCGCATCATCCTGCTCAACGACAAACTTTTGGACGTTAAGATTGCTAAAGCACGTGTCAAGCGCGTCATGCAGCACTTCAACCTGCTCGCCTCTTGGCGCAAGCGCCTCTGAAATCATTGTGACCTCCGCAGCTTTCTCCGTGTAAGCTGCAAGGACTCCGTAGCCCTTATTTGACCTGAGAAAGATGTTTTTTGCGCCGGACTCGGCGTTTGTCAAGAAATATGAGTAGTTGTGTTCCGGCGTGTAGCCAAACTGGCTTATGCACCTCTTTATCTCATCTCCGGATTTCTCCGGCTCCAGTATCAATTCCATTTTTTCTGGTTAATTCTGCTTCAATCGCTGTTTTGGCAAGCCCTGTATTTAATTTTTTGCAAATTTTGCTGCTGTTGCTGGAAAAAATTATAAACAAAAGCCACAGTTGCGGCAATGATGGCTTCACATGATATGAGGGAGGTGTCCCTTAGCGACATGGATTTGTTCCAGAAGTCCTTTGCACAGGTGAAGGTGCCTCTTGCCGATACTACCTTTACGATGCGGTTTATCTGGGCAGGGCCTCTGAAGCACACATGGGCAATCATTAATGGCAATTTGTGCGTGTTTGGCTATGACAAGGGCCGCTATGTTGTGTGGGGCCCGCCTGTTGGCGGAACAAACCTTGCATCTACACTGGCTGAATGCTTTGAAATTGTTGAAAAGCTGAATGCTGCTGCAGGGGTAAATGCTAATCCTGTTGCGATTTACATTCCAGAGTGCCTCAAGTCAGAATACGAAGCTGTTGCTGAAAAGCTTGGTTGCTCGCTGGACTACTGGACTCAGGATTATGTTTACAAAACTAAGGACCTTATTGAGCTGAAAGGGCCGGAGTTCGACTCAAAGCGCAACAAGGTTAACTTTTTCATGAAGAACTACGATTACAGCGTTGAGGAATTTAACTTTAGCAAGCATGTTGATGACTGCCTGCAGCTGACAGAGCTGTGGCGGGAGCAGAAAGCAGAGGCAGGTGATGGCTCGTGGCGCTATGAGCTTGATTCTGAAACAGAAGTAGCCCGGACTCTGCTGAAGTTTTCAAGTGAGCTTGGCGCGAAGGGCATTGTTCTTAAGGTCGATGGCAAGGTTGTTGGCTACAGCCTGGGCGAGCGCCTTGCTGATGGCATGTGCAGCAACATTGTTGAGAAGACTCTTCCCACTGTTAACGGCGCCGCACAGTTCATTTACAGGGAATTCGCAAGGTTCTGGTCAGGCTATGAATTCCTGAACGCCCAGGACGACTTCGGCGTTGATTACCTGAAAAGGGTTAAGCTTTCCTACCATCCTGCGCGGCTGGTTGCCAGCTACTGCCTTGAGAAAAAGTAGCCAATGAGCTTGTAAACAAGTTTTGCCGAAAGAACATCAGGAGCATGGTTGCCTGGAATTGGCATGAGCTCGGTAACGTCAAAGCCAACAACATTTTTGGCTGACGCGATTTTCTTCATGAAGTCGAGCATTTGATACCACCCAAGGCCGCCTGGCTGCGGCGTTCCAACAGAGGGCATTATTGAGATGTCAAACGCATCAAGGTCAATCGTGATGTAAACGTCCTTTCCAAGCGACTTAACAACATCATCCATCCAACTGCTTCCTGAGTGGATGTCTTTTGCAAAGAACACCTTAATCCTGCCGTTGCTGCTTCTGATGTGGTCAATCTCCTCCTGTGCTATGCTTCTGACACCAACCGAAACAAGGGGGCACATCTCTGATATCCGCCTTGCGACACAGCCGTGGTTAAACCTGTTTTCGGCAAGCTCATCCCTCATGTCTGCATGCGCATCAACGTGAAGCACCGTAAGGTCGGGGTATTTTTCCATGTGCGCCTTCACTGAGCCGCTGCTGATAGAATGCTCTCCCCCAATCACAACCGCTTTCTTGCCATCGCCAAGCAGAACCTTTACTGCCTCGTAAACCCTGTTAACCATCTTCCCGGCATCATCAACCACCTCCATTTCATCAAGGGTGCACACCCCAATGCCTGAGAAGTTCCTTCCGGTTTCCTCATCGTAGAATTCAAGACATCGTGAGGCCTCGATGAGCGCCCTTGGGCCGTTCCTTGCGCCGGGCTGGTATGTTGTTGTTGCATCATAAGGCACAGGAAGTATGGCAACCTTGGAAACGTCATACTCCGCAAGCTCGTGCGGGATTGCCCCGAAGTTGAAAGGAAGGTAAAAGTGCGGGTTCTTGGTTGCCATAAGAGTTAGTGGAACTCAGCCACATTAAAAAGTTTATTGAATGCCTGCATTGTGGCCAGTCGCGGCATCTGGGAAAATATTAGAAAACTAAAAGTTCAGCGGGCAAGCGAGCGTTCTTTAGTCGCAATCACTGCCGCCTTCTGCACGTTTCTCGGGTAGTGCTTGACATACTCCCTTCCGCGCTCAAGCCTGTTTACCTCGACCTTTTCAGCGCCAAGCTTTTCCATGAGGTATTTCATGGCGCTGTCTTCGCTGAAGTACTTGCACGAGAATATGTCAAACGACGCAAAACCATCAGCCGGAAAGGTGTGTATGGAAAGGTGGCTCTCAACCAGTATGACGAATCCTGTCAGGCCTCCCTTGTCAAAAGAGTCTGGCTGCACTGGTATTTTTGTGAGCTGCGGAGCTGAGAACTTGTGCATGCCCAGCATCTCCGGCATCTCGTCCAGAAGCTCGAATACATAATCATGATCGTTAAGCTTATCCTTATCGCATCCGTAAAGGTCAAGTGTCAGGTGTGGTCCGAACATTTTACTAATTGCTCACCTCATGATTTTTTATTTTAAGGCTCAAGCTATTTCTTCGAGCCAGAATACCGATATTGTCATACAAATCCGTATTTTTACATACGTTCATACTTGATTTCATCTGCACCAATTTTTTATGTGAACTACTTATGTAGTGGCTTATATTTAAACTTAACTGTTTTTCGTGTTTTGTGAAAAAAATTTGGTAAAAAGTTTTGATAAATTTTTGTTTGAATTTGATTTTTTCATTTTTTGGCTGGATTTTTCAGCTTTTTACTCAAAAAAATAATTGTTTGATGCGATAAGCAGCGGGAAAATCACTGAGGCGTCTCCGTATATTGTGACGTCCATTGCATTCCCGCTGATTTTTCCCCACGATTTTGCCTCGCTCGTCGTTGCTCCCGACAGCGAGCCGTGATAGGGCGAGCTGCTGTTGATGTAAATTGCGTAATCGAGGCCTCCTCCAAGTACGTTGGAAATGATCGTGTGGTGCTTGGCAATTCCCCCTCCCAGGATAATGGCGCCAACCTTTCCTTTCCCTTTTGCTGTCATGGCAAAGTCAACTGCCTCTAATGCGCTTTTCAGCTCGTTAACCTTGAAGTCAGGGCGGGTTTGCTGGAAGAAGGCCAGCTGGAGCCCTACAGCCCCGTCTGTAATTCCAGGGCAGAAGATTGGTATGCCATTTCGGGCTGCGTGGTAGACAAACGAGTCTTCAGTGTCAAGGTGCAGCCCTATCTGCCTTATTATTTCAGTAGCCGAAAATTCCTTGCTGCCTTTGGAATAAATCCTGTTCAGCACCTCAGTGATTTTGTCCTCAAGGTATTCATAGCATTCATTCGGAACAAAAATGCTTCCCATCCTGTTAATGCCCTTTCTTCCAAGCTCAGAGTCGTCTGCCTCGAATGTTCCCTGAAGGTACGGCATCTTTGCCCTCGCTATGTCTTCATCCAGGGCTCCGCTGCTCACAACAAGCGCATGCACCTTCTTCTTTTTAACAAGGTCGATTATTATTCCCCTGATGCCGGAAGCCGATATGTTCGAGGTAAAGCTGAGGAAGATTGTTGCGTTTTCTTTAGCCATTGAGCCCAGTATTTCAGCTGCGATTGCAATGTTGTGAGTCTGGAATCCTGAGTTTTTGAATTGCCTGACAAGCTCTGCAACAGTTATGCCTCTGTTCAGCCTGATATCGCTTATTGCCGGATTTGTTTTGCCGTTCATTTTACTTCTCGCAGTGAAGATGCTGTGCTTTTATTAAAAATTTGCTGATTCTGCAGCTGTAAAGCAAAAGCGGCTGCTATCGAAAACTATTTATACTCATTTCTTAAAAGTTTTAGTTAGTCGTTGGTTATTTTTTGGGTGTGCGGGCGATTGGGAAATGAAAGCCGAAAAAAAGGTTTCAAGCGAGACCCCTCTTTTTGAGCTGACTCTGAGGAAGTACGAAAAGCCACAGACTAAAAAAGAGCGGGAGCTTGTAAAGCGGCTATGCCTCAGCTTAGGGCTGCTGCAGCCTGGCGATTCCAGGGACGTTGTTGTTGATGTCCTTCACGTCCTGCTGAAAGGCAGGAAGAAGAAGCAGTTGCTGAGCGTTGAGGATGTGGAGAAGAAAGTAATAATCAACAGGAAGCTTCACAAGCTGGAGATGCAGGGCATTGCCCCTTCCAACATAAGGCGCCAGATTAAGCGCCTGAGTAACCTTATGCTTGTTGAAAAAATCAAGAGCAGGTACAGGATTTCCGAGTTCCTTGGCATGTCTGAGATTTTCGCCGATAAGATTGAGAAATTCCTGCTTCTGGGGGTTGTGCAGCGGGTGAAGGACTACCTTGCTGCTGCCGATGAGCTTTTTTCGAAGAAATGAAATGCGTGCCCTCTCGTCGCAGAAATAGCAAGATTTAAATAGAAGTATGCGTAGGATAGAAATCTCTCGTCGGGAAAAGCATAAGTTCGCGGCGGGAAGAAAACAAAAACGATTGAATAAAAAATCGGGGGTGTAAGGGATGGCACA